>JBBIUW010000028.1:0-12392 GCA_037440045.1 Sphingobacteriaceae bacterium | reverse complement strand
GTTAAAATAACAGGCACCGTGGTATTATCTTGTAATACCTTCAATACAAATTCAGACACCGTAAATACATCCGAACTTAATTGCTTAGTCGCTAAAGCGTATAGCTCTGCTTTTTTACGTTCTTCGGTTTGTAGTTTTTGAAATAAGTCGTTGGTGAATTTTACAAGGCCTGCTTTTTTTTGCACAGCTTCTGCCCATAATCTTACTTTTTTCTCTTCATCACTTTTAATACTGTTCACTAATTTATTAGTGTACCATAAGGATGTGAACACAATGATGATGGCTACTATAAATAAAGCCCATTTCCATTGTTGTTTTCGAGAGTAGATATTCATTGATACTAAAGTAGAAATTATATAACGCTATTGCAAGTGAGATATTGTTTTAGGAACAACTTAACCGCAAAGACGCAAAGTTTTTTCGCAGAGGACGCAAAGAAAAAAGTTGGGGACGTCATTGCGAGGAGGTACGACGAAGCAATCTCAAACTCAGCTAAGTATAGTATTAGATTGCTTCACTTCGTTCGCAATGACGATAAAAGAAAAAGGGCGCAGAATATACTCTACGCCCTTTGCTTTATCTCTGAATTCTTTGCGGTTAGGCAATTAAGAAATCATATCAAAACCTGTATAAGGCACTAATACTTTAGGGATTTTAATGCCAGCTTCCGTTTGATTGTTCTCTAACAAAGAAGCAACAATACGAGGTAATGCCAAAGCACTACCATTTAAGCTATGCGCTAATTGAGTCTTTCCATTAGCATCTTTGTAACGACATTTTAAACGATTAGTTTGGAACGTTTCGAAGTTAGACACAGAACTTACTTCTAACCAACGTTGTTGTGCAGCACTCCAAACTTCTAAATCATAAGTTAAAGCAGAAGCAAAACTCATATCACCACCACATAATTTTAAGGTACGGTATGGTAATTCTAATTCTTGTAATAAGCTACTTACAAACTCACGCATAGTTTCTAAAATCTCGTAAGATTTTTCAGGATGTGCAATTTGTACAATCTCTACTTTATCAAATTGGTGTAAACGATTTAAACCACGTACATCTTTTCCGTAACTTCCTGCTTCTCTTCTAAAACAAGGTGTGTAGCCACAATTTTTAATTGGCAAATCACTTTCTTTTAAAATTACATCGCGGTAAATATTTGTAATAGGCACCTCCGCCGTTGGAATTAAATATAAATCATCTACCTGGCAGTGATACATTTGTCCTTCTTTATCAGGTAATTGTCCCGTACCATAACCACTATCTGCATTCACTAAAATAGGAGGTTGTACTTCGTTGTACCCTTTAGCAGTTGCTTTATCTAAAAAATAATTAATTAAAGCACGTTGTAATCTTGCTCCTTTTCCTTTGTAAACTGGGAATCCTGCACCTGTTAATTTTACACCTAATTCAAAATCAATTAAATCATACTTAGTAGTTAATTCCCAGTGAGGTGTTGCACCTGCATGTAATGTAGGAATTGTTCCATGCTGATTAAACACTTCATTATCTTCAGGTGTTTTTCCAACTGGCACAGTTAAGTTAGGCAAGTTGGGAACCGTTACTAAAATTTTATGAATTTCTTGCTCGATGTTTTTTAATGTTTCATCAAACTCTTTTTCTTTTGCCTTTAAATCAGCTGTTTTAGCTTTTAATGTTTCTGCCTCATCTTTCTTTCCCGATTTCATTAAATCACCAATTTGCTTAGCTAAACCATTAGCTTCAGCCTTTACATCGTCGGCCTGACGTTGAGCTGATTTTCTGTTATTATCCAATTCGATAATTGAATTAATAGTGCTTTCAGCATCTTTAAAATTTTTAATTGCTAAACGTTTTAATACGTCTTCTTTATTTTCTCTGATGTAACTAAGTTGTAACATAGTATTGATTTTTTGTGTGTGACAAAATTAATGGTTGAAATGGATTTTGACAGTAGATTAAAGAAAGTAATTATCTTTTTTTTAACCACATAGAAACATAGTGTTTTTAAACTGCAGCACAACATAGAAGCGTTGCTTTTAACATAACTGCTATGTGCAAAGACATGTTTTTCTATTTTTACTTTACTTGCTTTGTTCCTATACCTCTATGTGGTTATATAATAATAACAAATACAACTGTTCACTAAACACAAAAAGCCCACCGGTTTCGGAGGGCTTTAAGTACTTAATAAATTAAGTTTCTTTATCCCTTATGCAGGAACAACCGAAACGTATGATCTGTCGTCTTTTTTCTTTTTGAAAACAACTTTACCATCAACTAAAGCAAATAAAGTATGATCTTTTCCCATACCAACATTTACTCCAGGATTGTGTTTTGTACCACGTTGACGAACGATAATATTTCCAGAAACACAAGCTTGTCCTCCAAAAATTTTAACGCCTAAACGTTTACTGTGTGATTCACGGCCGTTGTTCGTTGAACCAGCCCCTTTCTTATGTGCCATTGTTTATAATTTTAATGGTTAATGTTAATTATTCTTCAGTTTTTTTAGCTGCTTTTTTTGCAGGTGCTTTTTTAGCTGCTGCTTTTTTAGCAGGCGCTTTTTTCTCAGCAACTACCTCAACTTTAGCAACAGGGTTTCTGCGGCTTGGAGCTAAGAACTCGCGTACTGATTTTTCAGCTTTTAATTCATCTTTCAAAGTATCACCTTTAGTTAAAATACCTTGGATTAAGATTTGAGTTAAGTGTTGACGGTGGTTATTCCATTTTTGGTAACCTTTACGACGTAATTTCTTAAATACGATAACTTTATCGCCTTTTAAGTGTTCAATTACTGTGGCAGCAACTTTTGCGCCATCAACAGTTGGTGCACCAACAGTGATTTTTCCGCCGTTATCAATTAAGAAAACTTTGTCAAATTCCACTTTAGCACCTTCGTTAGCATCTAGGCGGTGAACGTAAACTTTGTTTCCACGCTCCACTTTAAATTGTTGCCCTGCTATTTCTACAATTGCATACATGAGTGTTAAATTTATATTGTTAATAATTTTTTTAAGGACGGCAAAGATAGGTGGTTTTTTGTATTTGCCAAAGATTTAGAGCAATATTTTACTAAAATCCGCGCTATTTTTAGGTTTATGAAGATTTGAAGCTTTTAAAATCACATAAACTAATGAAAATCAGCAATTTAACTTTTTGATGATTCTTCAGGTTTTCCCGAAGAATTTATCATCCAAACACCCGTAATAACTACAATTACAGCTAAGATTTGAAATAAATTTACAATCTCACCGTCAAACAAACCCCAACCTATGGCAACTATAGGAATCAAATACGTGCAGCTGGCTGCAAATACGGTTCCTGATAGCTTAATTAAGGTATTATAAACCACAACCGATAATGCCGACCCTACAATTGCCAATATACTCACAAAACCCAAAGATCTCATCCCTTCTGGATGTTGAGTAGCATGCTCTACTACATCCGTAAAACCAAATAAATAAATAGCGGCTACAGGGCCAATTAAGGTAAACGACCAAACCGTAGCTGTTAACGAATTAATATGACCCAAATATGCCTTAATTCCATTTACACTAATCGCATAACATAAAGTTGCTGCCGCCACCAATAAGCTATACATCATATTTTTAGTTTGATCATTTTTATCATCGCCCATGGTTACTAAAGCAATAGCCCCAATTAAACCCACTAACACACCAATTATTTGATTTTTGGATATCTTATGATTGAATGAAATCATACCAATAACGATGGTAAACATAGGTGTTAAGGCATTTAACATCCCCGTTAAACTACTGCTTATTTGCGTTTCGGCTTTGGTAAATAAAAAAGCAGGAATTAAGTTTCCAAAAACTCCCATCAATAATAAGCCTTTCAAATTCTTTTTAACGTCAAGTTTATAATGAGCAACTAAAAATGGTAACATAAAAGCCGAAGCAATTGTAATTCTCAAACCTGCTACTTCATCACTAGTAAAAGCTTTTAAACCTTGTTTCATTAAAATAAATGAGCTACCCCAAACCAATGAAAGTGCAATTAATATAATCCAGGAAATAGCTTTTTTATTCATAAAAGATTTAGCTTAATGCCATCGCATCTAATTTCATTTGTTTAATCATGCTCACTAATCCATTAGCTCGTGTTGGCGATAAATGCTCGGTTAATCCAATTTTATTGATAAAATCTAAATTGGCGTTTACAATATCCTGAGGTTTTTGGTTTGATAATACTCTAATCATTAAGGCTACCATGCCTTTGGTGATAATCGCATCACTATCTGCGGTGTAAACAATTACTCCATCTTTTTTCTCAGAATGAAGCCATACTTTACTTTGACAGCCTTTAATAATTCTATCTTCTGTTTTTAAATGTTCTTCTATTTTAGGTAAAGATTTTCCAAGTTCAATTAAGTGTTCATACTTCCCTTCCCAGTCATCGCCAAACAACTCAAACTCATCAATAATTTCGGTTTCTATCTCTGCAATTGTCATGGCTCAAAAGTACAATCAATTTTCATAAAAACAGGGTTCTTAGATAGTTTTATCTTTCACATTACCAATAAATTAGGTTAGACTTGCTAATATTACATCTATTTAAACACAATTATCTAATCAAGGTTAATAACTTTGCGCCCTAATTATTGCATATTTAAGCATAAATTAGTTGCTTAGACGCTTGATTTTGGCTCTTGTTAAGTTAAATTGTGGGGGCTTAAATATTATAAATAAAGTATGAAGATTGGATTAGATATTATGGGGGGCGATTATGCTCCAGCAAATTGCATAGATGGTGCTATTATGGCATTAGATACTTTGCCATCTGATGTGAGAATGGTTTTAATTGGCGATAGTGAAAAAGCAAAATCTCATTTAAAATCAAAAGGTATTGCTGAAGATAAATTTGATTTTGTTCATTCAACTGATGTTATTGAAATGGGAGAGCATCCTACAAAAGCCTTAGCTCAAAAACCTCAAAGTAGCATCTCTATTGGATTTAAATTACTAAAAGAAAACGAGATTCAATGTTTTGCTAGTGCTGGCAATACAGGTGCTATGCTTGTTGGTTCTATGTTTTCGGTAAAAGCAGTGCCGGGTGTTATTCGCCCGTGTATTACATCTATTTTACCTCGCGAAAACGGAGGCTTTGGAATTGTGTTAGATGTTGGTACTAATGCAGATTGTAAACCAGATGTATTATATCAATTTGCCATATTAGGCTCTATATTCGCTAAAGAAGTTTATAAAATTAATAACCCTAAAGTTGGCTTATTAAATATTGGCGAAGAACCAGAAAAAGGAAATTTAGTTGCCCAAGCTGCTCATGCTTTAATGAAAGATAGCAAAGATTTTAATTTTGTTGGAAACGTTGAGGGATTAGAAGTGTTTGAAGATAAAGCCGATGTAATTGTTTGCGAAGGATTTACTGGAAATGTACTTTTAAAAACAGCAGAAGCATTTTACTCGTTGATTAAAAAACGTAATAGAAGCGACGAATTTTTTGACAAATTTAACTACGAACTTTATGGCGGAACACCAATTTTGGGTGTAAATTCTAATGTAATGATTGCTCACGGAAAATCAAGTCCTTTAGCTTTTAAAAACATGATGCTTTTAAGTAAAGATATCGTTGAAGCAAACTTAAACGAAAAAATTAAAACAGTATTTCAATAATGATAAAAGCAGCAATTACTGCCGTTGGTGGCTACGTTCCAGATTTTGTAATGACTAACGATGAGTTAGCAAAAATTGTAGACACTAACGACGAATGGATTACCACCAGAACAGGAATTAAAGAAAGACGTATTTTAAAAGAACCTGGTAAAGCAACATCAGATATGATGGTGTTTGCAGTAGAGGAATTATTAAAAAAACGTGGCATTACAGCATTAGACATTGATTTATTAATTGTTGGTACTATAACGGGTGATTATATTTTCCCAAGCACATCAAACGTTATTTGCGATAAAATTGGCGCTAAAAATGCGTGGGGATATGATTTATCTGCCGCTTGTTCAGGATTTATTTATGCATTAGCTACAGGCTCTCAGTTTATTGAAACTGGTCGTTACAAAAAAGTAGTGGTTGTTGGTGTTGATAAAATGAGTGCTATTTTAAATTACGAAGATCGCGCAACCTGTGTAATTTTTGGTGATGGCGGTGGAGCTGTGTTACTAGAACCAACCGAAGATGGAACTGGTATACAAGATTTTATTTTAAAAGCAGATGGTGCAGGGCGTAACTTTTTATATCAAGAAGCTGGCGGCTCTTTAAACCCTCCAACTCACGAAACGATTGACAAAAAAATGCACTACGTTCATCAAGAAGGTCAAACGGTGTTTAAACATGCGGTTGTAAACATGGCTGAAGTAAGTGCTGAGATTATGGATAAAAACAAATTAACGTCTGAAGATGTTACTTGGTTATTACCACATCAGGCTAACAAACGTATTTGCGAAGCTACAGCTAATCGCATGGGATTAAGCTTAGATAAAATGTTGATGAACATTGAGCGTTACGGAAATACAACAGCTGGTACTATTCCATTATTATTATGGGATTACGAAAAGAAATTTAAAAAAGGAGATAACATTATTATTTCTGCATTTGGTGGTGGTTTTACCTGGGGTTCTATTTGGGTAAAATGGGCTTATGATGGAGAAAAAGTAGGGAAATAAGAGTCGCTTAACTAGTATTTAAATGTCAGTTTGTGCCAACAGACTGACATTTTTTTATTCTATCCCAATTAAAAGCGGTAATATTGTCGGCTTAATGCTGAAAAACGGCTGTTGGCACATTTTTGGACAATCTGCCACCGTAAAAATTTAAATTATTAAAATCACATAATTATGGCAAAATCAAGTACAACTGTAAATGTAAAGCCCTTAGCTGATAGAGTATTAGTTGAAGCGGCACCAGCAGAAACAAAAACTGCTGGTGGATTAATCATCCCTGACACAGCAAAAGAAAAACCAATGAAAGGGAAAGTATTAGCTGTTGGAAATGGTAAAGTAGACGAACCAATGACTGTAAAAGTTGGCGATACTGTTTTATACGGAAAATACGCAGGAACTGAAATCCAAGTAGACGGAAAAGATTTATTAATTATGCGCGAAAGCGATATCTACGCGATTATTTAATTAATGAGATAGAGAGTTAAAGAGTTATTGATTAATTACATAATTCATTAAATCTCCAATTCATTAATTGTTTTCAACTCAACAATTCAAAAATTTTATAACTCAACAATTAAACAAAATGGCAAAAGACATCACATTTAACATAGAAGCTCGCGACGCTTTAAAGCGCGGAGTTGATGCATTAGCAAATGCAGTAAAAGTAACTTTAGGTCCTAAAGGAAGAAATGTTATCATCGATAAAAAATTTGGCTCACCAGCAATTACTAAAGATGGTGTAACTGTAGCTAAAGAAATCGAATTATCTAACCCAGTTGAAAACATGGGTGCTCAATTATTAAAAGAAGTTGCTTCTAAAACTGCTGATGCAGCTGGTGACGGAACAACTACTGCTACTGTATTAGCACAAGCTATTGTAACAGCTGGTTTAAAAAACGTTGCTGCTGGGGCAAATCCAATGGATTTAAAACGTGGTATCGACAAAGCAGTTGAAGCAATTGTTGCTGACTTAAAAAAACAATCTCAAAACGTTGGTAACGACAACAAAAAAATTGAGCAAGTTGCAACTATCTCTGCTAACAACGATAACGTTATTGGTAAGTTAATTGCTGAAGCGATGGCTAAAGTAAAAAAAGAAGGTGTAATTACTGTTGAAGAAGCAAAAGGTACTGATACAACTGTTGAAGTAGTTGAAGGTATGGAATTCGACAGAGGTTATATCTCTCCTTACTTTATTACTGATGTAGATAAAATGGAAGCTGTATTAGACAATCCATTAATCTTAATTTATGAGAAGAAAATCTCTGCAATGAAAGAATTATTACCTGTATTAGAAAAAGCAGTACAAACAGGTAAACCAATTTTAATTATTGCTGAAGATGTTGACGGAGAAGCTTTACAAACATTAGTTGTAAACCGTTTACGTTCTAACTTAAAAATCTGTGCAGTTAAAGCTCCAGGATTTGGTGATAGAAGAAAAGCAATGTTAGAAGATTTAGCAATTTTAACTGGTGGTGTGTTTATTGCTGAAGACAGAGGTTTCTTATTAGAAAATGCTGACTTAACTTTCTTAGGAAAAGCAGAAAAAGTTACTGTTGATAAAGACAATACAACAATCGTTGGTGGCGCTGGTAAAAAAGCTGATATCACGGCTCGTGTAAATCAAATTAAAGCTCAAATCGAATCAACAACTTCTGATTACGATAAAGAAAAATTACAAGAGCGTTTAGCTAAGTTAGCTGGTGGTGTTGCCGTGCTTTATGTTGGTGCAGCTACTGAAGTTGAAATGAAAGAAAAGAAAGACCGTGTAGACGATGCTTTAGCAGCTACTCGTGCAGCAGTTGAAGAAGGTATTGTACCAGGTGGTGGTGTTGCTTATATCCGTGCAATTGCATCTTTAGATAAATTAAAAGGTGTGAACGAAGACGAGAACACTGGTATTGCAATTGTACGCCGTGCTATTGAAGAACCTTTACGCCAAATTTGTGCTAACTCTGGAATTGAAGGTTCTATTGTAGTACAAAAAGTAAAAGAAGGAAAAGATGATTTCGGATTTAATGCTCGTACTGAGAAATACGAAAACTTATTAAAAGCAGGTGTTATTGACCCAGCTAAAGTAAGCCGTGTAGCTTTAGAAAACGCATCATCTGTAGCAGCTATGTTGTTAACTACTGACTGCGTATTAGCTGAGAAAAAAGAAGAAGGAGCTCCAGCAATGCCAATGAACCCAGGAATGGGCGGCATGGGTGGAATGATGTAATCATCAATCTCAACCAAATAAAAAACGCCTCACAGATTCCGATAGCTATCGGAAGTGGGGCGTTTTTGTATGATAATTTTCTATAACTAAAGAAGAATCCGAACTAACTCAGTTTACTATTTTATCAAATTTTTCAATGAATTTTTTAAAATAAAAACAATTCAACGCCTTATCAAAATCCAGTAAATCAAAGATTTTTGAATTATGTGATTCACTGTACTTACCAGAAGCTTTTTTCAAATATTCTTTTGGTTCCTCAATCAACATTACATTTTCAACACTAGGTAAATTTGTGCTATATATTCTATTAAATATTTCAACATCCGTAAGAATTAAAGCTTCAATTTCATATATATGCAATAACCATATCCCTTTTTTATTTATAACACTGTTTGATGAGTTAAAATAATCTTTTCTTTCATAGATTTTTTTCTTATTTGGAAGAATAGAGTCTAGATCTCTAATAAATATAACGATGTCCGGTCTTTTTGATTCATATTCAATTCTTAATAATCTCTTAGTTTTTTGACTATCTAAACCAGATCCATTAATTATTTGCAACATGAAAAAAAACTCAAATTTGTCAGGAGTATATCTTTTCGATAAAAGATTTTTCATCGCTTGAACATCATTTGGAGCTTCACCAATTAATCCTATTTTCATAAATCTACTTCTCTAAATCAGAATAAAGCCAATAATCACTCAAAAAATCTTCTTTAATGTATTCATTTGCCTTAATTATTTCATCTTGGTTCAAATGTCTTAATTTAGTGCCACCTTTTGAACTTTCAGAATAAGCAATTATTATTCTATTAAATTCTTTATCCAATAAAGAATCTAACGACTGAGGTGAATGTGTTGTTATTATAATTTGTTTCTTTTCAGATTCTTCCTTTAGAAACTTCATCAATTTTTGAAATTGGTGAGGGTGAATGCCTAATTCAGGTTCCTCTATCAAAACAATTCTACTTATCTCAGAATAACTATAATACTTGTCATTAGAAGAGGGTCTAATCCGATTTGTTAAAGGGTTGTTATATACTTCTGAAATAATATAAAACAATCTCTTTGTCCCATCAGACAAACTTGAATAAGGCAGCCAGTTATCATCTATTTTAAATTCCATAAATAGATTATTCAAAGTGAAACTTTTAGCATCTTCATTATAAAAAATATTAAAATGCTCACTAAATTTAATATCACTAATAGGTGAATATAACTTCAATACCTCTTTTAATTGTTCGATTTCTTTAAAAACTTTATTTAAGCTATCGCGTACAACATTATCCTCTAAACTTGGCAAGTTAAATAGCGAAACCGCAATATCAATTAATATTGTTCTCAAAAAATAAGGATTATTCCTTTCACTAAATATATTAAAGAGTTCATCAGGTATTTTTTTAAATTCTGCTTTAAATGAAATAGGCTTATCAATAACAAAATAATCTTTTGGCACTCCATGACACAAAAACGTACAATCAAAAACAATATTATTATTAATGAGTTTCTCAACAAGAGATGTTTCTCTTTCATTTCCATCTTGAATTAAATTTTCATCAATTCTTAAAGTAGACAAAAACTTAGAATTAAAATTTGGTTTTTCAAGAGATTCTGAAACTGAGATTAATTTTTCTGTTCTTATCGTAATCTCTTTGCCATTTTGAAATGTTAATTCAGATACAAAATTATTTAAATCACTATATTCTAATGAAATATTTTTTTGTAGAAATTTTAAAAAATTAGTTTTACCTGCAGCATTTTTTCCAATAATAATATTTAATCCTTTATGAAATTCAACATAGACATCAACTATCGATTTATATCCTGATAGTTGAGCACTTTTTAGGAATAAAGATTTATTCACAAACTCTGTCATAATAATTTTATATTACAAATATACATTTTTCCGGTTCTTATTAATAATATAATTACTTTTGCAAAACCATTGATTATCAATTCGCTAGATCTTTAATAATCCAGCCCTAGATGATGTTATCTTAACAAGTATCATCACAACTGTGTTTTTTAGTAAAAACGCCAACTGCGGTATCAATTTAACAAATGCTACTCAATACAAATGTATATCATAATGTTTCAAATCTTCTCTACTTAATAATTCCTTATGAAACCACTCATTCCTATAAGTAACATCTAATCCAAAGGAACAATTTTTTGTTACTGTTTCAGAAAACATAAAATATCCGTTTTCATCTGTGGTTGTATGATATGTATTGGGTAAAGGCTCGTCCTTTCCAGAAGTATACAAAAATAAGGCAACTGTTACATTTGGTAAACGTAGCCCTGATTTTGAATATACGATTCCTTCTGAATTTACTTTTTTTGTACAAGCTATAAATAGAATAACAGTAACTAGAAAAAATTTAATGTGTTTCATTCTTCAAAAATTTAGGTTATTAGATATATTAAAATCTATAGCCAATGCTCCATGCAAAATTCACGTAAGGCATTACATTATCTTTAGGTTTTAATTGATACTTCGCGTCATTGTTCATCTGCTGTATACCATAAGGATCTTTTTCGTTATAGGAATCTTTTTTATAACCAAAAGTGATGAGCATATTCATATTTATTTTCTCTGAGAAACGCGCCAAAAAACCAATATTGATTCCATAATGCTCTCTTCTTAACACAAAACTATTTGTAAACTTGGCATTGTTGTATTGATACTGACCAGCACTTACAGAAGTGTATTCAGTCTCAACACTCATTTTATATTCAGTGAAATTAAATGCGGGTCCCATCAAAAAATTAACGCCTTTATTCATAAATGGAGCAAACAAAGCATTTACACCAACTTGGTATTTCATTGATTCGTACTTTGTACTTGATGTACCATCTAAGAAATTTCTGTTATATAACGAATTAGTTATTCCTGGACTCCCCAATCCAAATGCAAAAGGCACATTAATTATTAAATTTGCTTTTCTAACATCTCGCATATAGTTAAACCCTAACGCTGTGTTTAGAAATGCAATGTAATTAAAGCCCAAATAATTTTTTTTACTGTAAAGTTTTTCGTTTTGTTTTAGTTTTTCTTCAGGATTATAAACTGTTACAGGCACATTGTCTAAATTATATTTGTTAGGATTATAATTTGATGCTTGTGTTTCTGTTTTCGAATAACGCTCTACAATTCCATTTTTAAACACAATGTAAGCAACGTTTTCTTTACCACATAAAATTAAGGGTCCGTCGGGATAATTAAATAATTTGTACTTTATTTCTTGTGTATTAATCTCAATAATGCTTGCTGTAATCTTACTACTATCTCTTTTTGTAATTATATCTTGCGCATAAGTATTACAACTGATGAATAGTATTAACAAAATAAATGATGATGTTTTCATGGCTTTAAATTTTAAGTTGGTTAATGATTTTATTTATTGAAGAGATTCTACATATTGATTATATGCAATTGGCAAATCTCTAAAGAGTACTGCTTTGCGTTTTTGATGGGGGACTGCAGAATAAATAGCAGAAACTGGAACTGTTAAAAGACTTATCATGCCTAGATAA
>JBBIUW010000027.1:0-12485 GCA_037440045.1 Sphingobacteriaceae bacterium | reverse complement strand
TTTCTGTTTTCTTTCTTAACTCCTCTATAATTAAACGTAGTTCCGTATTATCAGTTAAAGCTTTTCGTATGCTAGTAAATATTCTCATAATTTGAATATTTACTTGTATGGCTTTTTGACTATTTAAAACAGATGAAAGCATTAAAACCCCATGTTCTGTAAAAGCATAAGGCAAATATTTGATATTTTCTCCTTGTTTCAAGGTGCCAAATTGGCTCCTTGAAATTTCGGCTTCTTTTTTTGTTAATTCAAACATAAAATCTTCTGGAAACCGCTCAAGATTCCTGTTAACTTGACGTTTTAATTGTTTGGTTTCAACACCATACAATTCTGCTAAATCTCTATCTAGCATTACTTTTTGTCCGCGTATCATGTAAATTTTGTTCATCAAAACCTCGTCTGGCAAGGTTGTTAAATTAGCTTTCTCCATAAAATAAATGTTTTCTAATGACAAAACTATATTATTTTATAGGAGCTGATGGCTATAAATTATAGCAAAATAAAAAGGAGGCCGTAAAATGCGACCCCCAGTCTAAATTATATTAATAATCTTTAAGACACCAATTTGGTACCTTAAAGAAATTTACTCTATCACAAATCGTATTTTCTTAGTCGAATCTGAAAAATTTAATTCAATAAAATACACTCCGCTTTTTAAAGATTCAAGATTTATCACATCGCTTTTATTTCCCTGCAAACAAAGGTTTCCAAGCACATCATAAATTTTAAAACTTGAATTGGTGTTTGTGTATACTATGTTTTGAGATGGATTTGGGTAAAGAATAATTTTTTCTTTTTCATATTGTAATTCATCTAACTCTGTTGTAATAGAAACACCATATTTTGCTATAAAAATTGTTGTTCCATTACCTGTTAAATTATAAGTTCCTGTTGAACTTGGGTCAAAATCAATAGTTGATGATGTAGGAAAATTCCCACCAATGTAAATATTATTTAAATAATCCAAAGACATGTTTCTTGCTTCGCTTGTAGCTATATGCCTTCCCATTAAAACAGTTCCACTTTGATTATATTTTGCAAAAAACAAGTCTGTATACGCAGTGCTAGTCATATTTGCAACTCCTGCACCTGGATTAAAATCTACAGTACCTGTAAAATTTCCCAAGAGAAATACATTTCCAAGAGAATCAACGGAAATATCTTTTCCTGCCTCGCCGTAACTACCACCTATTTTATAGACCCAATTATAATTTCCGCTATTATCGTATTTAGCAAAAAAACAATCATAATTTCCAGTAACCAGCACGTTGTTTGTACTAGGATCAAAATCAAAAGAAGAACCATTAATTTCTCCTGTAAGATAAACATTTCCGTTTTTTTCAACAAACATAGCATTATCAAGCGTAGAGCCTCCTGAAGAACTACGTGAAATAATTGTTTTACCCCAAATGTAATCTCCATTTGGTAGGTACTTTGCTAAAAAAATATTATTTGAAACACCCGGATTGGTTAATGTTACAGTATTTGGGCTGGGATCTATGTCAATGTCATTTTCATATCTCCCTGTTATATAAATATTATTTAATGAGTCTGTTCCTATATGACCATTATAATCCCAACCAGAACCACCAATGCCTTTTGCCCAAGCGAATGAACCGTTGTTTAAATATTTCATAAAAAATATTTCATCATTTAATGAAATCTCAGCTAAATAAGTAAATGAAAAACCGTTACTAAAATATAAGCCACCGTTTAATCTCCCTGTAAAAATGCAATCATTATTACTGTCTAAATGAATATCAAAATAGGTTGGGGACGTGTTTGAGCCTGTATTCATATTTGTAATACGGTTTACCCACTGAAAGTTTCCAAGAGAATCATATTTAGCAATAAAAGCATCAATTGACATACTTGGTGCTCTGAGGGTATCTACTCCAGTACTTGGATTAAAATCAACTAAGTCTCCAAATGAACCTAAAACAAAAACATTTCCAAGATGATCAACCTTTATTTTATTTCCAATTTCTTCATTAGAGCCTCCAATTTTAAATCCCCAAACAAAATCACCAGTGTTTCTGTATTTTGCAACGAATACATCGTTACTTAAATTATTTGCAGATAATGAAAAAGTATTTGCGGATGGATCTAAATCAATAGTATTATTGAAACTTCCGGTAACATATACATTGCCATATTTATCGGCCGTTGAGCTATACATTAAACCACTATTGGTTGCTTTAGCCCAATTAAAGTTTTGTGAAAAGGAATTATAGTAAAGGAAAACAACAAATACAGTAATAAGATTTTTCATAATTTATTTCATTTTTTCATTAATCAACTTTTTATACTTAAGTCTTTTTCTCCATTCTTTATTTTTGTAATCTAAAACAGAGTCCTTAGCCTCACGAACAAGTTTATCCTCCTTAAATTGGTCTTTTAATCCATATTTTTCCAGATAGTCATCTAAGCTTTTGTATTTTTTTATTTCTCCGTCAGAAGATTCGGAATAATATTCTTTGAAAACTTCGTTTGGATTTGGCAAAAAGGTTAGGTCATTATTCATTTGATTTGTTGAAGTATTATACGTTGCCCCCACCCAAGCTTCTTCTGCTTTTACATAGTGAAATAAAGGACCTTCTGCTACAACATAATAAATTTTACCTTCAAACACTTTCATTAAAAACCCCTGACCGTTATAAAACCAACCATAAGGAAACTCTGAATCTTTTACCTTTTTTACTTGTCCATTTTGTTCTATTTCAGCAGAGGTCCAATATTGTGAAAGAACTCTTTTTATTTTTATTCCCTCAACAGGTTTGTTATTGATAAAATCTTCATAGGTTTTAAAAAATTTACCTGATTTGTTAGAGTTATCTGTTTGAGCAAAACAATAACTTAAATTAAAAATTAGAAGGAGTAAAATGAAATTTTTCATAAGATTCATGTTTAAAGATTATTCAAATCAAATTTTTAAATTTGATTTGAATAATCAAAGCTATAAACAGAATTTATTCTTTCACAAACCTGATTTGCTTGGTAAAATCTAAAGAAGACAACTCAATAAAATACACACCGCCTTTTAAAGATTTAAGATTTATCACATCGCTTTTATTTCCCTGCAAACAAAGGTTTCCAAGCACATCATAAATTTTAAAACTTGAATTGGTGTTTGTGTACAATATGTTTTGTGCGGGATTAGGATAAAGAACAACATTCGTTTTCGAAGAGTGTTGGTTTAACCCTGTTGTAACACAGGGCGTGTATTTACCAATGTTCCACGTGCTTAAGCTATCATTAACCACATCATGAGCTATTTGTTGCAAGAAAGAAACATTAGTCGCCGACACTCCTGCTGTGTAGGTATTGCTTAAAACACTTTTATGAAATAATACTTCATAAAAAACACAAGCCGTTAAATAGGAACCTTCTATTGATGGATGACTTTGATCGGAACTATATAATTCTAATGTTGGATTTAATGCAATGGATTTTCTCCAAGCTTCTCCTGCAGGAGACATTAAGGCATGGGTAGTATCAGCAAATAGTTTGTAAGAAGCTCTTAATCTATCCTGCATGCCTAAATAAGTACAAATAGGAGGATAAGAAGCACAATTAGAAGCATCTCCGTTTTTTCTTCCCCAGGTTTCATAGAAAACAGTTTCTGTGCAATTATTATTGTGTTGTATGATGCTATCTAACTTAATTGCATAAGGTAATGTTTGTGCCTCAACTTGAGCAGGCGAAAATGATGGTTCCTGACTTTGTGCCTGCAAAACAACATTGTCCCAAGCCAGAGCATTTATTTTAGAAATACTGGTGGCATCATTAAAATGCCCATAAAATGTTTGTCCACCTGGGCAATTACTATCAAATATTAAGGTGTCGCCATTAGCTAAAGCAACATCGTGTATGAGCTGAGGAAGATTATTGACATAGGTATAACTATTACCTAGAAATAAGACCTTAAGTTTTTTGTGTTGTTGCGCAACAGAATGGTTGATAAAAACGAAAACAAATAAGGCAACAAAAAGAGAACGAATCATAAAATTATTTTTTACAAACATCATAAAAAAACTAAAGCCAATAGAAGAGATTAAAAATGATTATTGGAATTCTAAAACAGTCAATCTTTCTAATCATCAATAAAATAAGGCATTTTAAACGATAAGGCTAATGTTTTCAAAAAATAGTCAATGTATAAATAGCATAATTCAACGAGTTAATTTTGTTTTTGAAAGAGTAAACAAATCTTTTGATTTATATTCTCTTTTTACGAAAATAGTTTCTTACTTTTACCGCCTCATGTGGTGGAATGGATTATTTTGGAGAGAGCTACAACAAAAGAATGTAAACTTTAATACAAATGTATTTTTTTCGGGTTTACGCGGGTCTTCTATTGCCTTTTTGGTAAATGATTTGTTTCAAAACACCTCTTCTAATTTTTTTATTGTTTGTAATGATAAAGAAAAAGCAGCTTATGTTTTAAATGATTTACAGGCATTACTTCCCGAAAAACACATACATTATTTTCCAGAAAGTTACAAAGTCCCATATAAAGAAGAGAAAACCAGTAATGCATCAGTTCAGGAAAGAGCGGAAACCTTAAGTCAGCTCAGTAAAGAAAATTACTCAGGTATTGTTGTTACTTATGCCGCTGCTCTTGCCGAAAAAGTGGCATCTAAAACAAGCTTAAGCAAAAACACATTAGTTATTAAAAAAGGTGATAAACTAAGTATTGATTTTATTCAAGAGTTTTTATTGAGTTATGATTTTCAATTGTGTGATTTTGTGTCAGAACCCGGCCAGTACGCCATACGTGGTGGAATTGTAGATGTATATAGTTTTGCGCACGAATTACCGTATCGTATAGAGTTGTTTGGTAATGATGTAGATGCTATTAAAACATTTGATCCAGCCACTCAGTTATCAAATCATAATTATGATTTTGTAACTATTATTCCGGATATACAATCCAATCAAGTTATTGAAATTCGTCAATCTATTTTTGATTATATCTCGGAAGATACGTTTTTGTGTTTTGATGATGTCTTGTTTTCAAAAGATACGATTGATAAACAATATGAGAAAACAGAAAAAGCATTTGCTCAATTATCAGGAACCGTAGAACATTTACCACCTCAAGAATTATATATTAAAGGAGATGAGTTTTTTAATTTGATTAAACCATTCAAGATTATTGAATATGGTATTAATAAACACATTGCTTCACAACAAATAGATTTTAATCAAAGCCCGCAACCACAGTTTAGTAAAAACTTTGAGATGCTGATTAATGACCTGAAAGCTAATAAATCTAAGGGTTATAAGAATTATTTAACGACTGACAACACCAAACAAGCAGATAGATTACACACGATTTTTAATGATATATTATCAAAAGAACATCGTACAGCAGATAGTTTAATTGAACATGTGAATATTAATATTCATGAAGGATTCATCGATCATGAATTAAAAATTGCGTGTTACACCGATCATCAAATATTTGAGCGTTATCATCGTTTTCATTTAAAAGAAACTAGATATAAAACTGCGGAGTCTTTAACGCTTAAAGAAATTCTTTCACTTAATCCAGGAGACTTTGTTACTCATATCGATCATGGTATTGGTCGTTTTGGAGGTTTAGTAAAAATTAATGCCAACGGTAAAGAGCAAGAGGCTGTAAAATTAGTTTACAAGGATAATGACTTCTTGTATGTGAGCATTCATAGCTTACATCGCATTAGTAAATATACAGGTAAAGAAGGAAATGTGCCTCGTATAGATAAAATTGGTTCAACAACGTGGGCTACCTTAAAACAAAAAACAAAGAAAAATGTTAAAGAGGTGGCTTATGATTTAATTAAATTGTACGCTAAACGAAAAGCTCAACCAGGACATCGTTATCCAATAGACAATTATTTACAACATGAGCTTGAAGCATCTTTTATTTATGAAGACACACCAGATCAAATAAAAGTAACATCTGATGTAAAGCGTGATATGGAAAAACCACATCCAATGGATAGATTAGTGTGTGGTGATGTAGGTTTTGGAAAAACAGAGATTGCTATTCGTGCGGCGTTTAAAGCCGTTTGCGATAGCAAGCAAGTTGCTGTTTTGGTTCCAACAACAATTTTAGCATACCAACATTATAAAACATTTAAGGAGCGTTTAAAAGACTTACCATGCACTGTTGAATACGTGAACCGTTTCAAATCGACTAAAGAAACTAAGGAAACATTAAAACGATTAGAAGAAGGAAAGGTTGACATATTAATTGGAACACATAAAATTGTTGGGAAAGACGTTAAGTTTAAAGACTTAGGTTTATTAGTGATTGATGAAGAACAAAAGTTTGGTGTAGGGATTAAGGATAAATTAAAAACATTTAAAACAACAGTTGATACCTTAACACTTTCAGCTACACCTATTCCAAGAACCTTACAATTTAGTTTAATGGGCGCGCGTGATTTATCGGTAATTTCAACACCACCGCCAAATCGTTATCCTGTTCAAACAGAATTAGCAACGTTTAGTGAAGAATTAATTCGTGATGCTATTGCTTACGAATTAAGTCGTGGTGGACAAGCTTATGTAGTGCATAATAAAGTACAAAACATACAAGAGGTTGCTGGTATTATTCAACGATTAGTGCCCGAAGCAAGAGTAGTGGTTGGTCATGGACAAATGGAAGGAGATAAACTCGAAGATAACTTAATGAGTTTTATTGAAGGAGAATATGATGTATTGGTAGCCACAACCATTATCGAATCGGGATTAGATATTAGTAATGCCAATACCATTATCATTAATGATGCGCAGAATTTTGGATTAAGTGATTTGCATCAAATGCGAGGCAGGGTAGGGCGTAGTAACAAAAAAGCATTTTGTTATTTATTAACTCCACCGTTTATTAATTTAACTACAGAAGCACGCAAACGTTTGCAAGCGATTGTTGAGTTTAGCGATTTAGGAAGTGGTTTTCAAATAGCTATGCGTGATTTAGATATACGCGGAGCTGGAAATTTATTAGGTGGAGAACAAAGTGGTTTCATTAATGATATGGGCTTTGATACCTATATGAAGATATTAAATGAAGCCATTGAAGAATTAAAACAAGAAGATTGGTACAAGCAATCTATCGACGCTGATGAATCTGCAAATGCAGATAAATCTGTGTTCTCTCGTCAGTTTGTGAAGGAAACTGTTGTGGATACAGATTTACAATTATTGATACCGGATAGTTATGTGAGCAATTTAACAGAGCGTTTATTGTTGTATAGAGAGTTGGATAATATTTTAAAAGAAGAAGAATTAGTAGTTTATCAAGAACATTTACGAGATCGTTTCGGTCCATTACCAATTGAGGTTTCTGAATTGATTAATGTTGTGCGTATGCGTTGGAGTGCGATGAAATTAGGTTTCGAAAAAATCACATTAAAGAACGGAAAGATGTTGGCTTATTTTTTAAGCAAGCAAGATAGTGATTACTATAATTCTCCAATGTTTAAAGCAGTATTATCATATGCTCAAAAATCACCAAAACAAACTGCTTTAAAAGAACAAAACAGTAAGTTATGGTTAACGATTGAAAACATTAAGAGCATAGAAGAAGCCAGAAATATTTTGGATAAAATAGACTCTTTAATTGTAAAACCAGAGCAATAAATATTTTAAATTTTGAATAATAAAAAAGCCCCGCTATTTAGCGGGGCTTTAATTTTATAATTGAACAATTGATTATTCAACAATCATTTTTCTAGAAGTTAATTTGCCGTCAACATTTAATGTATAGTAGTATACACCTGCAGCTAAAGCTTTTACTTTTACAAAATGAGTTCCTTCAGTTTTTTCAACATTTTCAGTTGAAATAATACGACCCATAACATCAGTTACAGTAAAGATAGCTGAAGAAACAGTTTTAGATAACATATAACTTACTTCAGAAGTTGTAGAGAAAGGGTTAGGTACATTTTGACCTAATACAAACCCTTTTTTATCTAATTCTTGAACACCAACAGTTGAGTTACCGAAAATATGGAATACAATAGATGGAGCAGAAACTAAATCACCTAAACCAGCATTACCATAAGTTGCAGAGTATTTACCATGACGTTGGTTTTTGTCATAAGAAATTCCCATATTCCAAGATGGTGCATCAACCTGTTGGTCTAAATAATCAGTTACAGCATTTACAGCAGGACTTGTTTGATTCCAAACAGTTCCAGCAAAACCATTAATGTTTTGAGGCGTTGCTCCGAAAGTATAAATACAATCTCCTGAAGAATAAGCTCCACCAGGAACAAAAGTATAAAAACAAGAAACAATATTTCCAGCAGGAATTGTTACAGTAGATGGTAATGCAATAGGAATGTATTTAATTCTTCCAACAGCACTTACTGAATCATTTGGAGTTAATACATATTTCACTAACATTTGGTTTGTAGAAGGAGCAGCAGCTTTTACTTTATTTCCAGCAGCAGCAGTATATCCTGATAATTTTGGACCAATTACAGATTTTCTCCAAGTACTAATTGGGGAAACCCAAACGGCGCTTGTATTGAATTTTGTATATACACTAGTGTTTGTAGTGTCTCCCCATATAATCCAAGTATATAGAGTATCAACAGCCGCAGTTTTTTTGATGTAAGAACCAAGAATGTAAACACTATCAAGCATATAAGAGTCAACTTTATCAACGATAGGAGCAAAAGAACTCGTTAAAAAAGATGATTTAGGGTCTAAAGTAACACCACTAAGAATATCAGAAACAGCTCTGTTAGAAGAAGCTCCACCAATTATTACTGTAGAATCTTGGAAGATACCAGATAAGAAAATATCTTGACTAGCAGTTGTAGTTGATCCTGTTAAATCAATTCCTTTTTGCTTCATAATATCAGCAATAGGATCGATTTGTAAATTAAATGCACCGCCAGTTGTTTTTAAAGTTGCTTTTTTTGTAATAACTTTTGCATTTGGCGCTAATACCGCTTTGTTCGTGTGTAAATGATCTTGAAGATTGAACGGTACCTGAGCTACTGCCCCAATAGATAAGGCAACAGCAATAGATAAGTAAATTTTTTTCATCGTGTTTTTTAGTTAAAGTTTACACAAATATAACTAAATATTAAATTAAACACAAGTAATACAACTAAAAAACAAGACGGTTTTAATAAAATTAACAGATGAAAAACAATATGAAATATAAGCCACCTTTACGAGTAACATTATGTAAAAAGTGATATATACTTTAAAGCAAAAAATAAATTATATTTGAACATGTTAAAAAACACAGTTGAAATACCAATCAAATTTAGTGAAGTAGACTCTTTAAGGGTTGTTTGGCATGGCAATTATGTTAGGTATTTTGAAGATGGCAGAGAGGCCTTTGGAAAACAATATGGGCTTGGATATTTAGATGTTTATGAACACGGATTAGCGGTTCCTTTAATTGATTTGCAAGTAAATTTTAAACGTATTTTAGAATACGGAGATCATGCCATTATCGAAACAACGTTTGTAAATTCACCTGCCGCTAAACTAATATTTGAATATAAAATATTAAGTGCTAAACACGGATATATTGCCTGCGAAGGAAAAACCACTCAGGTTTTTATGAATCCAGTAAATAAAGAATTATTTATAACAATGCCTTCTTTTATGGAGGATTGGAAGAAAAAATGGAACATTAATTCTTAATCTTTCTTAACGTTTTACATGATATATTATTTATAATTTCGTTAAATGAAAAATTTATTTCTCTTACTTTTTTTACCAATAATTAGTTTAAGTCAAAATTTTAAACCAGTTAAAGATACTGCCGTTTTAAAACAAAAGATTGAAAACATGAGCAAAACAACTGTTTCTATTGAATCAGATTTTGTTCAAGAAAAAAACCTAAGCATGTTGTCTGAAAAAATAATAAGCAAAGGGCACTTTGTGTTTAAAAAAGAAAACTTACTACGTTGGGAATACACAACTCCTTCAAAATATTTAATCATTATTAATAAAGAAAAAGTTATGATTAAAGATGAGAAAAAGACAAATAAGTACGACATGAACAGTAATAAGGTTTTTAAAGAAATTAACGACATTATGTTGTCTTGTGTTCAGGGAACAATTTTTAAATCTAATAAATTTAAAACCAGTTATTTTGAAAACGAAAAAGGGTATAAACTGGAATTAATTCCTCAGGTAAAAAACATGAAAGAAACGTTTAAAAAAATTAATTTGTATTTTGATAAAAACGTAACTTCGGTGTCTAAAATGGAAATGATTGAAAACAATGATGATTTAACATCTTTGGATTTCACAAACAAAAAACTAAATGCACCAATTGCCGAAACTATATTTATTGTTAAGTAGTTTAATCTGCTTATTGTTTTCGTCTTGTGCTATTTCTAAATACAAACACAGTTCTTCCAGCAAACAAGTTGTTATCTCTGAAAATGAAATATCACCAGTAATTTCAAAAGAAAAAGCAACAAAATATAAAGGAACAATTGATGTTTTAAAAAATCATTTATCAGGTATTGTTATCATCAAACAAACAGATTCGGTTACAACACACATTATTTTTGTGACTGAAATAGGTATGAAAATGTTTGATTTTGAATGGAAAAACAATGTTATGAACCCTATTTATGTGTTTGAACCAATTAATAAAAAATCTCTCATTGCAGCTTTAAGTGAAAACTTTAAACAAATGCTTTTGTTAGATGTTTTTGGTAAACATTCTAATTTATTAAGTAATCAAAAAGTAAAATCTTTTTATAGTTTAACTGATGCTAAACATCGTTTTTTAATTACGGATAGTTCGAAAACTTTAATACTTCAAAAAGTGTTTCATAGAAACAAAAGAGACAGATTTATAAATTATACTTTTGATGCTCAAACCAAAAGTTATACTCAAATAAAAAGTACACAGTTTGGATGGGTAAAAATAAACATAGAACTTAATATTATAAATGAATAACATGAACAATGCTTTTTTGCTAAATAATTTTTATAATACAGAATCTATAAACATAGACGAGAATAAAATTTCAGCAACTATTGTTTTAAATCAAGAGCACTCTATTTTTAAAGGACATTTTGAACAAATGCCTGTGGTTCCTGGTGTATGCCAAACACAAATCATCAAAGAGTTGTTACAAAACGAAACAAAAACAACACTTACTTTAACACAGGGAGATAATATTAAATTCACTGGGATGATTGTGCCTACACAACACCCAAAAGTAAATATTGAAATAAGCTATAAATCAGAAAACAATCAATATAATGTTGAAGCTAAATTGTTTTCAGAAAACATTATCTTTACAAAATTTAAAGGAACTTTTTCACAAAACTAAATATGAGCACACAATCAGTATTAAATAAACAAAACGATAAAACAGTATTTAAAATAGTGCTTGGTGTTAGCGCATTAATATGTGTTGTAGTTGTTGTTTTAAATCAAAAATTAATTCCTGTTCCTAACTCTTTTCCAGGCTTTATTTATAAATTACCATTATTAAATGCCTTTTTAAATGGTTCGTGCAGTATCCTATTAATTGCATCACTATTAGCAATTAAAAAAAGAAACATTGAGTTACACAAAAAGTTGAATTTAACAGCTTTTTTACTATCGTCTCTTTTTCTAATTTCATATGTAACAGCTCACTACTTTATTCCTGATACAAAATTTGGAGATGTAGATCATAATGGAATTTTAGATGATATGGAACTAACAGCTGTATCTGGCATCCGTTCTGTTTATTTAATAATCCTATTAAGTCACATTTTCTTAGCAGTAATAGTACTTCCAATGATTTTACTATCTTTTTACTATGCTTTAAAAGACGACCGTGTAAAACACAAAAAAATCACACGATTTAGCTATCCTATTTGGCTTTATGTAACTATTACAGGTGTAGTTGTGTATGCACTTATTTCTCCCTATTACAATTATTAAAAAATGTGATATAAATCTTGTGAGCCTCGAAAAATATTCGGGGCTCTTTTTGTATATTTGTTAATAATATTTATGGCTCTTAAGCAAACACAACATTTAAAGTTATTACAAAAACTATCACCTCAGCAAATTCAATTAATGAAATTGTTGCAGTTGCCTACTGTTGCTTTGGAACAAAGAATAAAAGAAGAGTTGGAGTTAAACCCAGCTTTAGAAGAAGACAACAACGAGGTTGAAAACGAAGACATAGAAAACGAATATGATGAGGTAGACTCTTCGGAAATAGATGATTCGAATGACTTTGAAGAAAAAGAGCCGGATAAAATTGATGATGGCTATGAGCTAGAAGATTACATGGATGCAGGAGATTTAGACGCATACAAATACGAAATCTCTAACAGAAGTGCGGATGATGAGGTGTTTCAATCTGTAGTTGTTGAGGGACCTGATTTTCACTCACAGCTTGAAGAACAACTTGGTTTAAGAGACATTACAGAAAAACAATTTTCAGTAGGATTATACTTAATTGGCTGTATTGATGAAGATGGATATATTAGAAGAGATT
>JBBIUW010000026.1:0-12631 GCA_037440045.1 Sphingobacteriaceae bacterium | reverse complement strand
ATGCGTTTTCACTTTCAACCATTGCTATATTTGTGTTGCCAATTCTTACTTCACTATTGTTCAATTTCCCTAAGAATAATAAAAAAAAGAATAGCCCGGAGAGATAACTTAAGCTTAAAATACAGCTTTTTCAATCAATCATTTTACTATATTTGTTAGCCTTTTTAAAAGGTTAATCATGTCAAAAGTTAAATATAAGTTTAATACCAAATCGTTAACCTACGAGAAAGTAAAAGTTACTTTTAAGCAGCGTTTATTGCAGGTGCTTTCTTACCTAGCAATAGGACTTGTATTTGCAACTGTTACGATGTTGATTGCTTACCGTTTTATTGATTCTCCTAAAGAAAAACAATTACGAAGAGAGGCTGAGGTGATGAAATTGCAGTATGATTTATTGAACAAAAAAATGAATCAGGTTCAGCTTGTATTAAATGATTTACAAGACAGAGATGATAATATTTATCGAGTTATTTTTGAAGCAGAGCCTATTCCTAATTCTGTTCGTCAGGCTGGATTTGGTGGTTCTGATAGATACAAAGATTTAGAAGGGTATGATAATACGGAGTTGATGAAAGAAGCAACCGAACGATTAGATAGAATTACAAAACAGTTATATATTCAATCAAAGTCTTTTGATGAAGTAGTAAAAATGGCCAAAGGCAAAGAAAAATTAATTGCTTCTATTCCGGCCATTATGCCTTTAAATAATAAAAATTTAAAGCATGCTCCAAGTGGTTATGGCTGGAGAACACATCCTATTTATAAAACACAAGAGTTTCATCCTGGAATGGATTTTACAGCGGAACAAGGAACTCCCATTTATGCCACAGGAGATGGGGTAGTGGAGGTGGCAGATGCTTCGGCTCAAGGGTATGGAAATCATGTGGTTATTAATCATGGGTTTGGATATCAAACTTTATATGGGCATATGAGTAGAATGGCTACGAAACCTGGAATGAAGGTTAAACGTGGTGATTTGATTGGTTATGTTGGTAGTACAGGCTTAAGTACAGGACCACATGTGCATTATGAAGTGATAAAAAATGGAGAAAAAGTAAATCCAATTAATTTCTACTATAATGATTTATCTCCTGAGGAATATCAAATTATGTTAGAGCTTTCATCAAAATCAACACAATCATTCGATTAATGAGCTCAACGTATAAGATTGGATTTTACACCGCTATTTCGTTGGTGATTGCTAATATGATAGGCACAGGAGTGTTTACCAGTTTAGGGTTTCAGTTATTTGACATTCATTCGGTATTTAGCATTTTGGTATTATGGTTATTGGGAGGTATTATTTCTTTTTGTGGCGCCTTGGTTTATGGAGAGTTAGGTGTAGCTATTCCTAGAAGTGGAGGAGAGTATGTTTACTTATCAAAATTAATTCATCCAAGCGTAGGATTTATGTCTGGTTGGGTTTCATCTACTGTTGGTTTTGCCGCTCCTGTAGCTTTGGCTTCGATGGCATTAGGTACTTATGTAAATAAAATTTTCCCAGAAATTAATATAACTATTTGTGCGTTAACAGTTGTTGGTATTATTACATTAATTCATGCGATGCATTTGAAATTTGGAAGTGGCGTTCAAAAAACATTAACGGTTTTGAAAGTTGTTGTGATTATTTGTTTTATTGTAGCAGGCTTTATTCACACGCCAACTCATGAAATTACGGTTATGCCACAGTCAACATCGATGAAGGAAATTTTTAGTGCCGGTTTTTGGGTGTCATTAGTTTACGTATCTTATGCTTATAGTGGTTGGAATGCTGCTTCTTATCTGGCAGGAGATATGCAAAATCCTCAAAAAAATCTACCTAAAGCATTATTGCTAGGGACATTTATTGTGACGGTTATTTATGTGTTATTGAATTTTGTGTTCTTGTACAGTGCGCCAATGAGCGAGTTGACGGGTGTATTAGAAATAGGCCATGTGAGTGCGGCTCATATTTTTGGTGAGTACTTTGGAAAAATGATGAGTTTAATTATTGCATTTTTGTTGTTGTCATCTATTAGTGCGATGATTATGGCTGGCCCACGAATTATTAAATCAATGGGCGAAGATTTACCAATGCTTCATGTATTAGCTAAAACTAATAAACATCATGTGCCTTATATTGCTGTTATCACTCAGTCTATTATTACAGTATTATTAATTATTACAGCTCAGTTTGAGGCGGTATTAACGTTTGTGGGATTTAGTTTAAGTATTTTTACATTTTTAACGGTGAGTAGTGTTTTTGTTTTGCGCAAAAGAAAAATGGAGAACGCTGCATATAAAACGTGGGGTTACCCAGTTACTCCAATTATATTTTTATTATTAAATGCTTTTACTATTTATTTTGTATTTACTCAAAAACCAACAGAATCTTTATTAGGCTTATTAAATGTGGCTGTTGGAGGAGGGGTTTATTTTATAGGAAAATTTTTATCAGAAAAAAACAAAAGCACTTATGTTGAAACAAATTAGTTTATCATTTATAGCTGGAATATTTACAATTGGATGTTCTTCAAATTCTTCGGATAATAAATCTGAAGTTAAGAAAGACACTGCGAAAGTAGAATCTGTAGTTGAAACAACTATCAATGACTCTTTGCAGTTAGCTAAGACTATTGAATTAAAAACAAACGATTCTTTAAATGCTATTGCTGATATTATGTCAGGAATTGTTGATGATAGTCCAATTTATCAATATGTGCAATCTACAGCTGATTTTAAAGTTTTTAGTAAAAACTTTGATAAGCGTTGGATGAAATATGATTCAACTCGATTAATGAATTTGAAAAAATTTAAAGAGAATGAAAT
Source organism: Sphingobacteriaceae bacterium (assembly GCA_037440045.1). Taxonomy (GTDB): domain Bacteria; phylum Bacteroidota; class Bacteroidia; order B-17B0; family Aurantibacillaceae; genus UBA4416. The sequence goes on along the minus strand of JBBIUW010000026.1, from coordinate 9,823 downwards.
TTCTAAAGTGGTGAAACCTCAGACCACTTTGTTTTACCCTTTTTCGGGTCCAGATATTTTACATGCTCAAACATTTTTTCCAGAAGCTGATAAATACGTGATGATAGGGTTAGAGCCTGTTGGTAGTTTGCCAGAATTTAAAAAAGAAGAAACAGATTCGTTGGATACTTATTTTAATAAAGTCAATACATCATTAAATGCTATTTTGAAATTTAGCTTTTTTAGAACAGAAAGTATGAGTAAGGATTTAAGAAACGAAGAGGTAGATGGAACTTTACATTTATTGTTTTTGTTTTTAAAACGTACAGGAAATCAACTTAGTTCTGCAAAACCGGTTACTGTAGATAGTTTAGGAACAGTACAATATGTAAATTCATTTGCAGATTTAAAAAAACTAAAAACCAATACAAGAGGTGTTGAAATTAAATTTAATGATGTTAAACATCAACCTAAGACATTGTACTATTTTTCTTTAAATGCCGCTGATGGTGGATTAAAACATAATAAAGGGTTTATGGCATATTTAAAAAATATGGGAACTGTGAATACTTATTTGAAAGGCGCTTCTTATTTAATGCATAAAGATTATTTTTCAATGATTAGAAAAGTAATTTTAGGACAAAGTCAACATGTTATACAAGATGATAGTGGAATTGCTTTTCATTATTTCTTAGATGATACTAATAAATGGAATTATTCATTCTTTGGTCAGTATTTAAAACCTATACCAATGTTTGCTCAGTTTTATCAAAAAGATTTAGATTCATTATATAAACAACAAGGTGCTAAACCTATTGGATTTGGTATTGGTTATAACTTTAAGGATAAGAATAGCAACTTTATGATTGCAACAAAGCAATAGTGTGATGAGATGGAAATTAGTCATAGGTTTTGGTATACTCATTACAAATATTGTATTCGGGCAATCCTTTTCATTTGATTCAATTTTAAATCAAAAACCAATTCTAAAAAAAGTAAGTGCGGATTTGAAAAAATACCGTTTGCAAATCATTTATACTCAAATTACAAGAGAGGCAGATGGTACACCAACTTTTAAAAACTACAATTATCATGTAGATTCATCTAATTATTTTTATTGTGCCAGTTTAGTAAAGCTACCATGTTCTATTTTGGCGCTGGAGAAAACTAAAAAATTAAAAATATACAGTAATACCATTATGTTTACAGATAGTGCTAATGCCTGTCAACATAGTGTTAAAAAAGACACAACTTCTATCAATGGGTATCCAAGTGTTGCACAGTATATAAAGCGTATGGCTTTAGTAAGTGATAATTTTGCATATAGCCGCATCTATGAATTTTTAGGCGTTGATTATATTCATGAGAGATTAGCGGAGTTGGGATATAAAAACATTAGAATTGTTCATCGCTTTGATGGTGGTTGTAAAGGAAGTGAGCATACCACTACTAATCCGATTGGTTTTAGTGATCAAAATTTAAGAGGTTTTATTTACTTAGAACCAAAAACATCAACTAAAATCTATACTCATCCCTTAGGACAAGTTTTTGTTGGTAAGGCATATATTAATGCTAATAATAAGAAAATAAATCAGCCCAAAGATTTTACCAATATGAATTACATGTCGTTGCAAAATACCCATGCTATTATGCAACGATTAATTTTTAGCAATTATTTGCCACTTGATCAACGCTTTGATATGATGGAAGAAGATAGGTTGATGTTAGTGAAGTATTTAACCATGTATCCTAGAGAGAGTAGTTATCCTACTTATAATAAATCTTACTACGACAGCTATAAGAAGTATTTCATTTTCGGAGATAGTAAAAAACCAATCACCAATTCTGATCTTAAAATCACCAACATTGTTGGTCAGTCTTATGGCTTTATGGTTGATTGTGCATATATTCAAAACAAAAGTGAGAATGTAGAGTTTATATTAAGTGCGGTTATTTATACCAACGAAAATCAAATTATTAATGATGGGAAGTATGAATATAATACAATTGCTTTGCCTTTTTTAGCAGAGTTAGGTAGACAGATTTATGCGTTTGAATTAAAGAGAAGTAAATAATAATATTTAAAGTATGTCAGTTCGAGCGTAGTCGAGAACATTTAAAGCGTCTCGACTACGCTCGACGTGACAAAAAATAATAATGAATAATAGTATTGATATAATAAAACATCTTAAAGAATTGTTACTGATAGAAAGAGAAGAGGATTACTATCAATATAAAGAGCAGTTTTTAAAAGCCAGTATAGAGCAACGCAAAAAGAATGGTGTAACATGGTTCCCTATTCAAATTTTATCTGATGAGTTAGGTTATGCTGATTATGTGCATATTGAAATTGAACGAACCAATCAGCTTGATACACCGCATCAGTTTAGTGCCGGTAAAAACGTGACGTTGTTTTCTAATAAAAATCCAGACGATTTACAGGAGCTAACAGGAACAATAAAGCAATCAGGGAAAAATAAAATGAAGATTATTCTTCATACAGATGAATTGCCAGATTGGTGTTACGAAGGTAGGTTAGGGATTAATATTCAATTTGATGATAATAGTTACATCGAAATGCAAAAAGCATTAGATGAAGTGATTGGTGCAAGAAATAACAGAGTTGCGGAGTTAAGAGAAATTATTGAAGGAACAGAAAAACCGACTTTTGAAAAAACAGATGATAGCTTAGTTATTCCTCAATTAAATTTATCTCAAAATCGTGCGGTGAGACATATTTTAGCTGCTAATGATATTGCAGTAGTGCATGGACCTCCCGGAACAGGTAAAACAACAACTATTGTTCAAGCTATTAGACTGGTATTACAAACGGAAATACAAGTATTAGTTTGCGCTCCAACTAATACAGCGGTTGATTTATTAACTGAAAAATTAATTGAACAAGGCGTTAATGTGTTACGCGTTGGTCATCCAGCAAGAGTTTCGGAAGATTTGCAAAAATCTACGATTGATGGTCAAATACAATCGCACATTAATTATAAGGATATTAAAAACTTGAGGAGAAATGCGGAAGAGTATTTTAAAATGGCCTCTAAATACAAACGCACTTTTGGTAAAGAAGATGCTAAGCAAAGAGCTTTGTATTATACAGAGGCAAGAAACTGCATCAAAGAATCGCGCTTGCTGGAAGATTATATCGTTGATTCATTATTTGAACAAGCTCAAGTAATTTGCTGCACTCCTGTTACATCTACCAATAAAGCCTTGTCAAAAAAGAAATTTCATACTTTGTTTTTTGATGAAGCTTCACAAGCTTTAGAAGCTATTTCATGGATTCCATTATTAAAGTGTAACCGTGTTATTTTTAGTGGCGATCATTTTCAATTACCACCTGTAGTTAAAAGTGTAAAAGCTAAACAAGAAGGTTTAGATAAAACGATGTTGGATAGATGTATTCAGCATGATACAATTTCGACATTACTTACTCGTCAATACAGAATGCATCAAAGCATAATGTCATTTAGTAATGCTTATTTTTATAACAATGAGTTAGAAGCAGATGCTACAGTAAAAGACACCTTATTATCAACTAATGAAGATATTGATATTTTGCATGTGCCTATTGAATTAGTAGACACAGCTGGGTGTAGTTTTGATGAATTTCAAAATCCTGAAAGTTTAAGTTTATCTAATAAAGGTGAAGCGGATTTAGTATTTAAACATTTAGAATTATTATTACAACAATATCAGCTATCAGGCGAAACTCAAAAAATAGATGTAGGTATTATATCGCCTTATAAAGAACAGATTGAATTATTGAAAGAAAAACTACAAGCTTTTGATTATTCATCTTTCCCTATTCAGGAAATGGCTGTTAAAACAATTGATGGTTTTCAGGGAGAGGAATGTGATGTTATATACATCTCCTTAGTGCGTAGTAATCCAACTTCTGAAATTGGTTTCTTATCTGATATTCGTAGGATGAATGTTGCTTTAACACGGGCTAAGAAAAAACTTGTTGTCATTATGGATACGGCAACTATCGGTAATCATCCGTTCTACAAATCTTTTATTGAGTATTGTGAAAAACATAACTTTTATAAATCTGCTTGGGAATACAGTTACGAAGTGTAATATTTGATAATTGCTTGAAATGAAAAACGATTCGCATCCTATTTCTATTTTACTAACGGATGATAACTCGCACACGTTGTATAGTGAGCGATTTAAAGCCTCGTATCATTCTACAAGGGGAGCTATGTCAGAAAGTAAGCATGTATTTATTGAAAATGGTTTACAATATGCCTGTGAAGTATTTGATGCAAAAGAGATTTCGATTTTAGAAGTTGGCTTTGGAACAGGACTTAATGCCTTTACTACTTATTTGTTTGCAAAAGAAAATGGACTAAAGATTAACTATCATACTATTGAGGCTTATCCTTTATCTTATGCAGAGACAACACAACTTAATTATCCCAATGATTTTTCAGCGCAAGATAAATCTGTTTTTAATCAAATGCATCAACTCGAATGGAATTCAAAAGGAATGATTACGGATAATTTTGTTCTTACTAAACATTTGTGTATGCTTGAGGATTTTGTGTGTGAAGAAAAATTTCAGTTGATTTATTTTGATGCCTTTTCTCCATCAGAACAGCCTGAGCTATGGACAGAAAGTGTATTTATAAATATGTTCAATATGTTAAAAAAGAATGGTATTTTAGTCACTTATTGTGCGCAAGGACAAATGAAACGTCATATGAAAAAAGTGGGGTTTAAAGTAAAGGCATTACCTGGTGCACTTGGTAAGCGAGAAATGACTAGAGCATTGAAGTTAGTGGATTAACTAAAATGCAAATTTAAAAGACGGTTTTACGATAAAATAATACACGTTAGGCTTTTCTATATCTGTTAGTCTCCAGATAAAATCTACTCGGGCAATTTTAAAAATATTTTCAATACCAAAACCTACTTCGTAGTATGGGTCTTTAAGTTTGTTTAAATTGTTTGGGAATAGGTAAATTTGTTGGTTATTGTTTGCGCTTAGGTTCCCATAGTAGCCTTTTGCAAAAATAAAGTTTCGCCATTTTAATTTGTTGATGAGAGGAATCCTGTCAAGTAATAAGCCTTCTATATGATGTTCGATATGAGCCGCCACATATTCATCAGAGGCATATTCTAAAAAATTCATTAAGTTAAAGGCATATTCATCCATTACAACTAATTGGTTGGCATACGGCAAATCTAAATATTGATAAGGTACGGTATTCAGTGTTTTATCTGCTTCTATATAATATTTTAAGTACCCTAGTTTTCTGAGTCTTATTTGTTGTTTGAATGACAGTTTTATTTTTTGAAAATCTAATTGAGAGCCTAGATTTTTATCTGCGATTTTCCATTGAAAGGTTACTTCTGGGTATTTTCTAAAAACACTTTTGTTATCTTTTTTATTATAAAAGTTGCCGTTTACTTTTTTATTTAAGTGACTGTATTTAATAGTTACATCAAGGCCAGATGTGATATAATTAGGAACAGTTTCAATTGTATTACTTGAATTTAGTTTATTGAAAACAACACCATTAACTGGAGACAATTGGTTATTGAAATAATTTAGTCTTGATACAAAACCAGTTGTCCAAATATGTTCATAATACAAGTTAAAATCTCTGACATAGTTTTTGGAGGCAGGTGAACTTCCTATTTGCACAAAGGTTGATAGAATATGGTCTAACTCAATATTATTAAAACTTCGGCTTAATTGCTCAATATCATATTTATATAAGCCTCCAAATTTGTGTTTACTTTTTCCAAAAGTTAATTCAGAACTTAGTTTGTATTTCCATTGTTCATCAAGTGTACCATATGCTACATAAGATGAAAATGAAAGAGGGAAGTGAAGTTGGTCATTTGTTCTGAAACCAAGTTTAACTCTTGAATTCTCAACATTATTATAACTGTAAAACGAATAAAAATCACCAATATCAAAATTTCCAACTGGATAATAGCCGCTGGCAATGGCAGCAGCAATCTTTTTTCTAAATACAAATCGAGGATCTTTAACTAAACTGTCAGTCATTTTCACTAAGCCTTTGTCTTCGTTGGTTAATTCAACACCTCTTGATTTAATCCAAAATTCATCACTTTGATTTTTTGCACTATCCGATTCAACAATCACATCAACACCTTTAAATACTTTTTTGGGTAAAATAGTATCAATGCTGTAGTTTGAGAATTTTGCATTTTTTCTACCATAAAATCCAGTTAAGTCTGATGAATTTTCAATTACTGTAAAGTCTCCAATCACATTAGATTCGCTGAGCATCCAATGAGTATTGTTTACCTTGTTGTATTTTTGATTAACCCAAAAACTTCTCACAAAATTAATGTTGGCCATAATGTCAAATCTGGCTGTGATTTCTTTTATGGCATAGTTGGTTGAATCAATATACATTTCGCCAGTAAATGCTAAATCTCTTTTTTGTTTAGGAATAAAAGTTATTTTGTAGGTTTTTGTTTCTCCAATGCCTGAACTATCAGTTAGGTAAAATTTGTAATTAAATTTGTAATTATCGTTTAAGGGACTAGGGAAATTTTTATCAAGTATAGTTACGTAGTTATCATAGAAGTTTGGTGTGAAATATAAATCGTCAACAAATTTTACAATGTTTGGTCCTGGGAAACCTACCGTATTAATGGCTTGTACATAATCTTTTTGTTCTAATGGCGACTTTTGATAATAGTGGTCAATCAGTTTCTCAACCAATAAAACAGGCAAGTAAGTAACACCATCTGCTGTAGTATCTGTGTTTTTCCAGATGAAATCAAATGGTCTAACAATGATGTTCTTTTTTATTTTATCAGTGAAATGGTTTAAGTCAAATCTAATTTTTGAGTATTCTTGACTATGGTAGTTTGTTTTTGAAGTTGGATTGTTAAGGTCTTTTTGAGCAATGATTTTTCTCATCAAAGCCCAGGCAGGATTTTCGCCAGGCTTAACTACAAACTCTTGTAACTGATAAAACTGCGCTGTTATTTCAATAGTGAGTTTTTGTTTTTGGTTTGGCGTAATAGCTACTTTTTTTGAATTATAACCTAGAGATGATACAATAATCGAATCTTCTTTAATGAGGTTGTTGTTGATTGTAATCGTAAAATATCCGGCAGTATCAGAAGCAGTGCCAATTTGCGTGCCTTTATAAAACACATGAATAAAAGGTAAGAACTCACCAGTACCAGCATCTTTAATATATCCTTCAACGGTGGTTGTTTGAGCATGAAGTAATTGCATACACCAAATACAAAATAGTTGTATATAACGTTTTTTCTTACTCATTAATTTTTACAGATATATTGAATTGTAGTAGTATAAATATATAAAAAGCCTCTTTGTTTTTTGCTTAAAAATAACACAATTAAAGATGTAATGATATAAAAACTTTGTGCTTTTTATACTACATTTGACCGATTATTGCCCTTTTCATGAACATCAAGTACAGCTTTAAAAATTACCTGAATCTTACCACGCATACAGCATTGGGTATGAGTTTATCGGTATGGATAAAGTTTTTGGTAAAAAACAAGTTGGTGATTGATATACGCTATTTACCAAAGGTGTTATTTATGACGGGTAATATCATTTTAAACTCTCCTTTTCAGTTATATGAGTTTTTGCGTTATCACAAAAAAATAAAAAACACGAAGATTGAACGCCCAGTTTTTATTATAGGGCATCCAAGAAGCGGCACAACTTATTTACAATACGTTTTAAGTAAAGATCCTAATTTTTGTTATTGCTCAACCTACGAGGCATTAGTGCCACACACGTTTTTAAGTATAGGTGGGTTTACCAGAAGAATTTTGCTATCAGCAATGCCCGAAACCAGACCACAAGATAACGTAAAGGCTGGTGCAGATAAACCAAAAGAAGAAGAGTTTGCTATAGGCAATATGTGTGATGCCTCTATCGTGCATGGATATTATTTTCCCAAACATCTTAAAAAAATATTTAACGAGACTGTCGTTTTTGAAAACCCTCATAAGATTGAGACATGGAAAAAACATTTAGATTTTTTTGCTCAAAAGATAAGTTATAAATACAAGGGAAAGCGATTGTTATTAAAAAGTCCTGCTAATACGGGTAGGGTAAAGGAGATTTTAGAATTATACCCAGATGCTTGTTTTATTCATATACATCGTAATCCTTATGAAGTCTATCAGTCGAACGAAAAGTTATTTGAAAAAATTTTACCGATACTTGGTTTTCATAAAGTAGATAATGAAACTATCAAAGCGTTTATCATCGAATCTTACGAAAAAATGTATCAAAAGTTTTTGTTGGATAAACAGTTAATTCCTTCGCATCAGCTTATAGAAATGTCTTACGTAGATTTTGAATCAGAGCCTTTAACGCAATTAGAAAAAGCATACACTCATTTACAGTTAGGAGATTTTGAAAAAGCAAAAACTTATTTAAAAGAAGAGATAACTGAAACCAAAGAATACAAAAAGAACATCCATCCCAAAATAGATGATAAAACAAAAGCAATGATTAATGAAAGATGGAGCTTTTTCTTTCAAGCTTATGGATATTCAATAAATCACTAAGGCTTGATGAAGTTCTGTCCAGTAGCTAATTCAAATTTTAGTTGTTCTTCTAACTGATTGGCTTCAGTTTCAGATAGCACTTCGTTATAGTATAATAACATCACTTGTAATTTTCCTTCAAATCGCATAAAGGCAAAGGTTAAGCCTGGAGGATAGGTATTTGGAGGAAAACTTAAGGCATTGGTTACTTTGTGATCTAAGAAATTTAAAAGATCGTTAGGATGATCCTCTGCGAGGGTGAATAAAAATCCTGATAATGAATTTCCTTGAGGTCCCTTTATTAAATGGTAATACAATGAGGTAGGAATACGTTTTAAATAATTCATTAAAACATCATATGCTTTTGGTATTCCATTTTTAACCTGTTGCACCATTTGTTCATTAATATCTTTTACGCCTCCATCAATAGTATTTAATGTGTTGCTATTGATGCGATAAAATAAAAACGATAAATGGTTGCCTAATAATGGACCTTGAGCTCCTTTTTTTCTTTGATTTTGAGGAACAGGAATCCAAAAATTACTAACCGTTTGTTTTCTGCTTAATAAAATCGATTTTACCCCTCTGGCTGCACAAGCTAAATAGTAAGGACTTCTTCCAAACTTGGCACCCATTTTTGGAGCAATGCCATCAATCATGTCTGTTTCTTCTTTGGTAAAAGATATAACTTTTATTTTTTGATGTACTTTTTGGTATGCTAGCTCTGGGCTAATGCCAGAAGTAGGATTTTTAGAAGTGCGTGATAAAAAAAACTTTGCTTTGGTAGCTTCTTTTAATAAGGCATAACTCAGTTTTGTTTTTTGTGATAAACCGATAGAACTGTTATTAAAGGATTTTGAGTTTAATTGTTTTAAATATAATACAGCGCCATAACCATCCATTAATAAATGGTTCCACGAAAATATAAGTGTTGAGTTTCCGTTACTTCTTTTTAAAATATCAAAACAAAATAATGGAGCCGTGGTGCTGGTAATGATTTTATTTAAAATATAATCGGGTAAATAGTTATCGTCTTTATAAACATGAACATCTATATTAAAATTAGTGTGTGCTCTCCATTTTGGAATACTTAGTGGTAAGTCTTTATGCAAAGCAAAGGAGGCCATTTGTTGTGAAGCCGTATTTTGCGCCAATGTTGTTTTTAAAGTCTCTTCATTAAAATCGCCTTCAATTTCAAAAACGTATCGGCAAGTATTGCCAGATGTACCTTGGTTGTGTATATGATTTTCTAAAGCTAAAATAAAACAATCGGTAGCTGTTAAGCAAATGTCGTTTTGTT
>JBBIUW010000025.1:0-12900 GCA_037440045.1 Sphingobacteriaceae bacterium | reverse complement strand
ATCTAAGAAAAAGTAATAAAAGCCCCGCATTAGCGGGGTTTTTTGTTTAATGCCACTACAAAATAGTGGCATTATTATTTTTGTAACACACCCGATTACATTATATTTGCTCAACAAACAAAAAATATATTATGAAAAAATTATTTACACTATTATCTATTATCACATTATCACTTGCAATTTCATCTTGTGGTGGTAAAGACACAAAACAAAACGTTGAAGCTCCTGCAGGAATGGTTGCTTTTGATTTAAGTAAGTATGGAAAACAATTTTCGATTTTTGTTCCTGATACTACAGCTGCTAAAATGGAAGTTACCGAACAAAGTTGGGGAGCATTAGAAATTAAAGTTGGAAAAAACTTTCATATATCAATTACTGAAGATCCAGGTGATATGGAATTAAGAAAAAGTGATATTAAATCAAATGATGTAAATATTTTTAAATCATATGTTGTAGAAGAGCCATTAACTATTATGTGGGAAAGCGCTATTACTCAACCAGAATTTCACTTCTACTCAATTCAAAAAATTGGTAAAAATACTTACGTGTTTGAAGATGTAGTGCCTGCTGATGGACAGCCATTAGGAAAAGAAGCGATTCAAAAAATGTTGGATTCAGCTAAAAACATTATTGCAAAAGAAACTCCAGAAGCTTAATCTTTAAAATATAAAAAAGAAACCCCCAATTGTTTTTACAATTGGGGGTTTCTTTTTTAAAGATTTTTTATTTTAATTTAAAAGAAACAGGAATATTAAATCTTACTTTAACAGGATGCCCTGCATTTTTACCGATTTTTTTCCATCGAGGCATTTTACTGATGACTCTTACAACTTCTTCATCACATCCAAACCCAATACCACGCATTATTTTTACAGCCTCTACATTTCCTAATTCATTTACTACAAAAGACACATGAACAGTACCTTCTTTGCCAACCTCTCTTGCTAATGCAGGATAAATAATATTTTGACCTACGTATTTCATTAATCCTGTTGCTCCACCTTCAAATTCCGGCATTTCATCAGCTACAATTACTGGTCCACTATCAAAGGTTGCTGTTGGTATAGAAACAGAATTTGTAACAGTTACAGTTGATTCGTTTGTGCTGTGAGGGTCAACACCTGTAGCAGTTGGAGAGCCTACTCCGCTAACAGGATTATCAATATTAACGGATTGAGTTTCTGTTGCATGATCGTTTATTACAGTTCCAATAGTTCCTTTTGGTGCAGCTGCAGCTTCATTTGTTTTTTGTTTAGGTTGCTCTACTAGAGGCTCTAATTTAACTTCTGTTGTATAAGTTAAAGTTTCCATTTTTGGGTCATCAAAAACAATTGGCGAATCATTTTTGGTTGCATTTAGTTTATTATTAATAATTACAGATCCAAATAATAACGAAACCATACCTGTTAAATAGATTAATGATTTTTTTAAAGAATCATTATAACTTGATCGAATTGCGTAAGCTCCATAACTTTTATTTCTATTTTCAAAAATAACATCGTTAAGCTTGTTGGCATTATTTCCTAAGATATTCATAACACTTGTTTTTTAGAGGTTTATTTTTTGTCCAAACTTTTTATCGCGCTTAAAATGTTTGCTGATGTAAAGGTATATGGAGTACCAATAAAAAACCACATCCGTTTGAGATGTGGTGAGTTTGAATTTATAAGTGGTATGTTTTTGGCTAAAAATGGATTTATTGTTTGGTGTAAATAGCTGTACAGCTATCTCTGTTTGTACTAATTGTAGTTGTATAATTCATAGAAATAGACGTTGCACTTGTTAAGGTGCCTGTTCCTTGTGTAAATCCTATACTGCCTAATTGTTGATATGGGATTGTAATAAAATTATTATTTACAGAAGCTCTGGCAGAAACCGAAAGCCCTGAAAAATTATTTAATTGAATTTCATTTGAGTTGGTAGTTGATTTTACAATATTTACAGTATGGTTGTTTGCCCCAGCAAGAGCACTTGTTTCATTTACCGTCCAATAAGCTACAAATTTGTCTCTGGGATCTGTTGTTGGTTGAGGTGAGGAAGGATCGTCCGATTTCTTATCAGCACAGGAAACTACTAAACCAATTATGGCTAATACAAATAGATTTTTTAATTTTTTCATGGTTAATTTTATTTTTTCTATGCAAAAAATGTTCCGTTACTATTTTCTTAACGAATTTTGAGAAAAATAGGTAATTTCTTTATCAAATTTCTTTTTAGCAATTAGTGGAGCTAAACGAGATATGATAGTTATAATAGGAGAAGCAATTAAAATAACTGTAGGCAATACAATTCCAAAAATTCGCACTCTAGTTTTTCTTTGTGCACTACCTTGTGTTCCTTTTTTTGAAATATAATTTGCATAAATAGGAAATAAAAACTTTGCTCTTCCTTCCATAATAAGCAAGTTACCTCTAATATCTAAAGCACCTTGTTGATTGAGTTGAGGTTGTATATTCTGAAGTTGTTCTTTCTCTAAATTATCTTTAATAATTTTCCCAAATACAGGAGCATGATTTAAATCTTTTTCTGTAACGCCATATTTCGGGAATATCCCCATAAATTTCTCTTTGGTACCTTTTAAAACAAAAGCTAACACCGTTATTAAACTAATTAAGTTAGCTGATCTATCTACAAAAGTGATATTGCCTACTAAATTAGCATTTAGGTTAAGTAAACGTTGTTTCATTTTTTCCTGAGCGCCTAACCACATATTCCTGCAATTAATAATGGTAATGACAGGCTTATTACTCAATAGCTTTTCTGCTTCGGTTGTTTGTAAAAAACTACTTATAGGAACACAAATACTTAAAAACCAAGGTTGATAAGCAATAACTACCAAATCGTAATCTGTAGAATTAAGCGTAATAGGTTCTAGTTCGCATGGAATTCCATGAACTGTTTCTGGAAAAATATCAAAAAACTCAGTATAGCTCCATGGATAAGGGAATTTTTTGGTAGGTTTTATAAGTAAATAATCTAATTGATAATTTTGTTCCTCATTAAAGGGTTTCAAAACAGCATCTAAGGCTTGTTTTGCTTGCCCTGTTTGTGAATAATATACAACTAATACTTTTTTCATATTTCCTTATCCAAATATAATATAAGTTTTATCAATTCATCAATTCTCTTTTATTAACCATACTCTAATTTCTGAAGATATTTTTGATAAAAAATTTGTGTGCGATTTAAATGCTTGCAAAGGCGAATGCTGTGTTTCTGGCGATAGTGGCGCTCCATTGGATAAAAAAGAATTAAAAATTTTAGATAAAGTTTATCCTTTGGTAAAACCATACATGAATGAAAAAGGAATCTCAGCTGTTGAAAAAAACGGAACTTATTTATTAGACAGTGATGGGGATTATACGACAACATTAGTGAGTGAGGGAGAAGAATGTGCCTTTGTTTTTTTTGATGAAAAAAATATTGCCAAATGTGCTATTGAGCAAGCATATCTTGATGGCAAAATAGACCCGATAGCTATCGGGTGGAAAAAACCCATTTCTTGTCATTTATATCCAATTAGGATTAAAGAGTATAAAGAATACGATGCTGTTAATTATCATTCATGGCATATTTGCAAGCCAGCTTGCGAATGCGGACAACAATTGAATGTACCTGTATATAAATTTTTGAAAGAACCGTTAATTAGAAAATACGGAGAAGCTTGGTATGAAGAATTAGATGCCGTTTTTCAAGCATACAGTTCTAAAAAGAAATAAAAAAAGCTGCTTCATATGAAGCAGCTTTTTTGTTTAGTGTTTTTGGAGTTATTCAACAGTTACACTTTTTGCTAAGTTACGAGGTTGATCTACATTACAACCACGCATCACGGCAATATGATATGATAATAACTGCCAAGGAATAACTGATACAAGAGGAACCAATGATTCATCTGTTTCAGGAATTTCAATAACATGTTCGGCCATTTTTTTAACTTCCGTATCTCCAGCTGTTACAATAGCAATAATTCGTCCTTTACGAGCTTTTACTTCTTGTATATTACTAACTACCTTTTCATAATTAGGTCCTTTTGTTGCAATAACAAATACAGGCATGGCCTCGTCGATTAATGCAATTGGCCCGTGTTTCATTTCAGCTGCAGGATAACCTTCAGCATGTATGTATGAAATCTCTTTTAGTTTTAATGCTCCTTCTAATGCTACAGGGAATGAATATCCTCTACCTAAATATAAGGCGTTAGACGCATCTTTATATTCTGCTGCAATTAATTTAATAGAATCGTTCATTTTTAAGACTTCTTCTATTTTATTAGGAATTGCTTCCATTTCATATAACAACTGGCGGTAACGACTTTCAGCAATTGCACCTTTTACTTTAGCAACATGTAATGCCATTAAAGTTAATACTGTAACTTGAGCTGTAAACGCTTTTGTAGATGCTACGCCAATTTCAGGCCCAGCATGTGTATACGAGCCAGCATGAGTAGCGCGAGCAATAGAAGAACCAACAACATTACATACCCCAAAAATTGTAGCACCTTTTGTTTTTGCTAATTCAATGGCAGCTAAAGTATCAGCTGTTTCACCACTTTGAGAAATAGCAATAACAATATCATCAGGATAAATAATTGGGTTACGGTATCTGAATTCGGATGCGTATTCTACTTCAACTGGTATGCGAGCATATTCTTCAAATAAATATTCTGCTACCATTCCAGCATGCCATGAAGTACCACAAGCGATTACAATAATACGTTTTGCATTTTTAAATTTTCCTTCATGTTCCTCAATACCTCCCATTTTTAAATGGCCTGTTTCAGAATTTAAACGACCACGCATACTATCAAAGATAGAGCGAGGTTGCTCATAAATTTCTTTTAACATAAAATGGTCGTAGCCACCTTTTTCAATGGCTTCTAATTCCATTTCTAACTCCTGAACGTAAGGTGTAATTTCTTTATCGCGAATGGTTCTGATTTTTAATTCTTCGCCACGACGTATAATAGCTACGTGCTCATCTTCAATATAAACTACATTTTTAGTGTATTCAACAATTGGTGATGCATCTGAAGCAATAAAATATTCATCTTTCCCAACACCAATTACCATTGGGCTACCTTTTTTTGCAGCAATTAAAGTGTCTGGATCGTTTTTATCTAAGATAACAATGGCATATGCTCCATTTACCTGATTTAATGCAGCCATTACAGCATGACCCAATTTCATTTCGGGTTCGTGCTTTTTAATATCTTCTATTAAATGAATTAATACTTCTGTATCTGTTTGAGATAAAAATGTATGTCCTCGTTTTTGCAATCCTTCTTTAATAGAAGCATAGTTCTCGATAATACCGTTATGAATAATAACTAAATCTTTTGTTTGAGAATAATGAGGATGAGAATTAATATCATTTGGCTCACCATGTGTTGCCCAACGTGTGTGACCAATCCCTATATTACCAGATTTATCTTTGTCTTTTGCGAAGTCTAATAAATCAGATACTTTACCTTTTTTCTTGTATACATTCAAGGCTCCTTCTGAAGAAACCATAGCAACACCAGCACTATCGTAACCACGATATTCTAAACGTTGTAACCCTTTAATTAAAATAGGAAACGCATCACGGTTTCCAATATATCCTACAATTCCACACATAATATTTCTTTAAAAAGACAAGGCTAATATAACGCTTTTTTGCGGAAATATTATTCTGAAATCACAATAAAATCAAAGATTTTTTGAAAATTATTTGGCTTAAGGAGCAAGGTAGTTCTGGTTAATTCAATAATTACTTTTGAATCATTATTTTCTTAACTCCAATTAGTTTACCTGAATCATAAAGACTAGTAAAATAGACGCCATTTGATAATGGTAGGATGTTAATGCTATGCTGTTCAGTCGTGAGACTAGATGATAGAATTATCTCTCCTAGTGAGTTACTAATATCTACCCGTGTATCGTATATATTCAAATCTTTTAAATAAATATTTAAAATTTCACATGCTGGATTTGGAGTAATTAATATATCGGTTTTATTGCTTAAATCAATTATACCAGTAGGAGCAGGATTTATAATAACAACAGGAATAGAAGATTGTTCTCCAAGAGAATTTGTAACCAAAACATTATATTGAGTCCCACAACCACACAATGTATTAACAGTATAGGTTGTACCAATAAAATTACTTTCTGTAGGTGGTAATGTTTGACAAGCAGGGCTGGGATTAGTATTTATCCATTGTATTTGATAAGGGGGGTTTGTGCAATTTGTTAAACTTATTGTCATAGTACCATTGCAAAGATTAAAGGCAGTTGGATTGGAAGAACCAACTAATGTTATAGAACATGTTAGTGTAGATTTATTGTACTGTGAATAAGATAAAAAGGAGATTAGACTTACTAAGATGAGATAAAGATGTTTCATAATAATTAATTTAAATAAATGTACTTCAAAAATAGCTAATGTCAATGTTTTTATTTAGGATACCTTTAGAGCTTCTGAAAGAGTTGGATATTTAAACTTAAAGCCTATTTTAACAAGTTTTTGATTACTTACTCGAGAACCTTCTAATAATACATTGGCCATTTTACCAAACATTAATTTAAGTATGAAAGCAGGTACATTGGGTAAGAAAAATGGTTTTAAAAGACTTTTAGCTAATTGTTTGGAAAATGATTGATTGCTTGTTTCTTCAGGAGAAACTGCATTATAAATACCACTATAGTTTGGGTTAAATAGAGATTCATGAAAAACAGACACTAGATCATCTAGATGAATCCAAGGCATATATTGTTTCCCAGAACCAACTGCCGAGCCTAATCCTAGTTGAAATAAGGGCAATAATCGGTTTAAAGCACCTCCGTTTTTACTTAATACAACTCCTATTCTAATAATACAATTTTTATTGGATAGTGTTTGAATTTCTTGATAAGCATTTTCCCATTGAATACAAGATTGAGAAAGAAAATCATCTTGTCCTCTGTCGGTTTCTGTAAATATTGTTTCGGAAGTTACCATCCCATAAATACCAATAGCACTGGCGCCCACAAAAGATTTAAGTTGAATATTTTTCTTTTTTACAATTGAGGTTATGAGTTTTATGCTGTTGACCCTCGAATCAATAATCTCCTGTTTTCTTGCATGAGTCCAGCGCTTATCTGCAATGCCGCTACCGGCTAAATGAACAATATGCTCTACGCCATCAAATGCTTTTTCATCGATTTCATTTTTCTCAACATTCCAGTAAAACGATTTTATGTTGTTTGTTGATTCCGGATTTCTAGATAAAATTCTGATTTCATGACCCTTTGAAAGTAGATGATTGGATAATGCTTTGCCGACTAAACCTGTTCCTCCGGATATTAATATAACTGCCATGATGTATTAATTACAATTTAGCTGTAACTTTGTTTAAAGTTAATGAAATAATGAATCCTATTTTTGACGTACATATTTTTGTTTGCACCAATCAACGCACCGGCTCCGAAAAATTAAGTTGTGGCGAAGCTCATGGTTTAGACTTAGTTGCCGAATTTAAAAAGCAGTTAAAAGATTTAAATGTAGGCCTAAAAACACGCGCTAATAAAAGTGGATGCCTAGGTATTTGTGACTTTGGACCAACCATTGCTATTTATCCTGATGGTGTTTTTTATGTAGGTGTAAAAAAGGAAGATGTCACTGAAATTGTGCAATCACACATCGTTAATAAAAAGCGTGTTGAACGGTTATTATTAAAAGAATGGAAATAGCATTGATAAAAGATTTGCAAAAGCCTGATTTATTTGAAAAATTCAAAGTCCAACTAAGTCGTGATTTTGAATTGTGTGGTTTTGCGGATGTAGCTCCAAAGTTAATTTCTAATAATTTGGAACATGTATTCCAAGAGGTTTTGAAATCGGTTATGATTATTGAAAAAAAAGACTCTACTTCTTTGCAAAATTTATTATACAGAATTGACGTTACAGAACTTCAAATAAAAAAAGAAGCCGCAAATCATCCGGATAAAAACTTCCAACAAATTTTAGCAGAACTTATTGTTAAACGCATCTTACAAAAAGTAATTTTAAAACAACAGTATTCTAAATAATATGAAATATCGATGTTTGCTTAAAGCACAAACGTTAATTACTAAACTGGATAAAGCATATGGTAATAAAAAACAAACAATTTAGACATATGAATATCGAAATAAGAAAAGGAACTCAAGCAGATATTCCATCAGCTTTGAACTTAGTAAAAGAATTAGCTGTATATGAAAAAGCTCCCACTGAAGTTGAAGTTACAATTAATGAAATGGAAGAATGGGGTTTTGGAAATGATAAACAGTTTGATTTTTATGTAGCCTTATTAGATGGCGTTATTGTGGGAATGGCTTTATATTATTTTAAATATAGTACCTGGAAAGGTAAATGTTTATTTTTAGAAGACATTATTGTTACAGAATCTCAAAGAGGAAAAGGATTAGGAAAATTACTATTTGATAAAGTGGTTGAAGTGAGTAAAGAAATGAAAGTGCGCCGTATGGAATGGCAAGTATTGGATTGGAATACTCCAGCCATTGAATTTTATAAAAAATATAATGCCACATTGGATGGAGAGTGGATTAATTGTAAACTAACCAACCATCAATTAGATAAATTATAACATACCTTTTTTTAGGTATTGTTTAGAAAAGTTCTAAATAACAATTTTGCAATGTCAAATTATATTGCATTATGAATACTCGTTACTTATTATTTTTTTCATTACTCTCCATAAGCAGTTTGTTATCCGCTCAAAACAAAGACTCTATTAAACCTAAAGAATTAGATTTAAGTGAAATTATTATTGCCGAATACCGCACCGTAAATGGAGTTGGACACTTACCCGACGAAAAAGACGGTATTATTTACGCAGGTAAAAAAACAGAAATTTTAATTACAGACAGTTTAGATGCTAACAAGGCAATTAATAATACGCGTCAAATTTTAGGAAGAACTCCAGGATTAAATATTGTTGAAACTGAATCAGGTGGTTTTACTGCAAACGGTATTGCAACTCGCGGATTAAATCCTTCGCAAAGTATTGAAATGAATACGCGCCAAAATGGCTATAATATTAGTGCTGATATTTATGGATATAATGAAGCGTATTACTTGCCGCCAATGGAAGCAGTAAGTAGAGTTGAAATGGTGAGAGGAGCCGCCTCTTTACAATTTGGTTCTCAGTTTGGAGGCTTAGTAAACTACGTTTTAAAAGAAGCGCCTAAAAATAAAAAATTCGAATTCAATACTTCTCAAACGGTTGGTAGTTTTGGTTTATTTAATTCTTTTAATTCAGTTGGAGGTACGATAAAAAAAGTAAGCTATTATGCTTTTGTTCAATATCGTACATTACAAGGATATCGCCCTAATAGCCAACAATGGCAAGTTTCAGGATTTGGAAAATTACAATATAAACCCAACGAAAAATTAGCGGTATCGGTTGAATATTCATTATTACGTAACGAATTAAAAATGCCTGGCGGCTTTACGGATAGTGCTTTTGCAGCTAATCCTAAATCATCAACACGCTCAAGAAATTGGTTAAAAAGCCCATGGAATATAGTAAGTGCAAATTTAAAATATACTCCATCAGAAAACACAACGGTTGATTTTAAAACCATGTTTTTATTTAGTGGTCGTTCTTTAGTTTGGCGTAATGAAGATGGAGGTCCAGAAGCATTAGATAATATTGATCCAGCAACTAACGAATATGTACCTAGAGAAGTTGGAATTGAAAAAATGCAAAACACAACTTCTGAATTACGTATTTCTCACCGATATAAATTAGGAAAACAAAAATCAACATTAGCAGGAGGATTAAGATATAGCTATGCTTGGTTTAACCGTAAAGGCGGAGGAGAAGGAACTACTAAAAGTGATTTTGATTTGTCTATTACTGGACCTTGGGGTTATGATTTAGATTTTTCAACTACCAACTTAGCACCTTTTTTAGAAAATGTTTTTAGAATTGGTGAAAAGTTCACGATTACACCTGGGTTTAGATTTGAGTACATTAATAGTACCGCAACAGGTTATAAAACAGAAGATGAATTTAAAATTTATACAGAGCAAGTACGTAACCGTTATTTTCCGTTGTTTGGCACAGGTTTAGAATTTAAACCAACATCTAATACAAGCTTATACGGTAATATCAGTCAGGCATACAGACCAATTGATTACGGACAATTAGAGCCATTGGGTGTTATTTCTAAAATTGACCCAAAGTTAAAAGATGCAACTGGATTTAATTCAGATTTAGGTTATAGAGGCACAGTGAAAAATTATTTGAATTTTGATATTGGCGCATTTTATATGGCTTATAATAACAGAATAGGAGTTGTTTTAAAAACAAATGAATTTGGAGAAGAATATACTTATCGAACAAACATTGCAAACAGTGTGCATCAGGGAATTGAAACCTATGTTGAATTTAATATCATTAAATGTATTAACCCAGCATCTAAATATGGTATCAGTATTTTTGATTCATATGCATACATCGATGCAAAATATACAACAGGTGATTTTAAAGGTAATAGAGTAGAGGCGTCAGCAAACACAATTAATCGCATAGGATTAATTTTAAATGATAATCATTTTTCTATTACTTGTCAGTATAACTATGTAGGCGATGCTTTTGGAGATGCTTCTAATGTAAAAGTAAGTTCAGATCCTGTAGCTGGTTATATTCCCGCACATAGTGTAATTGATTGCAGTGCGAGTTATAAGTATAAAAACTATGCTATTAAATTAGGAGGAAATAACTTAGCAGATAAGGCTTATTTTACTCGTCGTACAGATGAATATCCTGGTCCAGGTATTATTCCAGCAATTGGTAGAAGTTGGTATATAGGTTTAAGTGCAAAATTTTAATAACTGTTTATGATTCGATTTAAAAAATTACAATTCTTATTCATTCTTACTTTTCTTTTTTTCTTAGTTGCTTGTAAAAAAGATAAAGACATGACTATCGTTACACAAAACGATAAAATACAATTAGGTAAAAAATTATTTTTTGATAAAGGATTATCAAATCCAATTGGGCAATCATGCTCTAGCTGCCATAGTCCAGAAACTGGCTTCAGTGACTTGAATCATAACATTGTTTCAGAAGGAGCAGTAGATGGATTGTTTGGGAACAGAAATGCACCAAATGTTTCTTATGCTATGTTTTCAATGCCATTATATTATGACAACGTTGATTCAACTTATGTTGGTGGATTTTTTCATGACGGTAGAGTTAATTCATTGCAAGAACAAGCTGTAAAGCCTTTCTTTAATCCTTTAGAGATGAATATTGAAAACGTGAGTATGCTTATTTCTAAAGTAAGAAACAGTAATTATTTTTCTTTATATAAAGAAGTTTATGGAGAAATTTCAGACGAAGACAAAGCTTTAAAAAATATAGCGGATGCAATTGCTGCTTACGAACAATCATCAGAAGTAAATCCTTTCACATCTAAATTTGATTATTATTTAAAAGGACAAGCTGTATTAACGGCTCAAGAAATAAGAGGAATGAAAGTGTTTACAGATACAGCTAAAGGTAAATGTGCTAACTGCCACATTATTGATGCAGATGAAGAAACAGGAAAAGTATTATTTACTGATTTTACTTACGATAATATTGGTTTACCCAAAAATGTAAATAATCCTTTTTATACGATGTCAGCTGCTTATAATCCATTAGGAGCATCATATATTGATTATGGATTAGGTGCTTTTTTAAACAACAGTAGTTTTAACGGACAATTTAAAGTGCCTACTTTGCGTAATGTGGCTATTTCTGCACCATACTTTCATAATGGCGTATTTAATACATTAGAAGATGCTGTTCATTTTTACAACAAAAGAGATTCGTTGTTTCCTAATCCTGAAGTGCCTGCCAACGTTAACAAAACAGAATTAGGTAAATTAAAATTAAGCTCTCAAGAAGAAAAAGATTTAGTAGCGTTTTTAAAAACGTTAACAGATGGATATAAGTAAAAGGATTAGTTTATAATCCTTTTACACAATCAATAAAAAATTTCACTTTATTTTTATCTAAATCTGGATACAGTCCATGTCCTAAGTTTGCAATATAACGTTGCTTACCAAAGGCATTTACCATTTTGCGTGCAGTTGCTTCAATTGTTTTTTCATCTGCATATAACATACAAGGGTCAGCATTTCCTTGTAATGTTTTTTCGTGTCCAATAATAATACGCGCGTCTTGTGGATTAATTGTCCAATCCAAACCAATAGTATTGCAATTTAGTCTGGCCATATCAGCTAAAGCAAAGTGTGCATCTTTTGCAAATACGGTAACAGGAACAAGAGGTTCAATTGCATCACAAATTTTTGAAATATATTTCAATGAAAATTCTAAATATTGTTCGTGCCCTAAAACACCTGCCCAGCTATCAAAAATCTGAACCATATCAGCACCAGCTGCAATTTGACCTTTTAAATAGTTGATGGTACTTTGTGTAATTTTCTCTAATAATTGATGAGCTAATTCAGGCTGTTGGTATAAAAACTTTTTAGCCTGACTAAATGTTTTACTTCCGCTACCTTCTACCATGTAAGCCATTAATGTCCAAGGAGCCCCACCAAATCCAATTAAAGGCACACGATTATTTAAATCTTTTTTGGTGAGTTTAATCGCTTGAATCACATAATCTAAATCACCAGCTTCAGCTATATGTAAATCATCAATATCTTTTTGAGTTTTAATTGTTTTCTCAAAATTAGGGCCTTTCGCTTCTATCATTTGATATGGTAAACCCATTGCTTCAGGTATAACCAAAATGTCAGAAAAAATAATGGCAGCATCAACTCCTAAAATATCAACTGGTTGAATAGTAACTTCAGCGGCTAATTCAGGGTTTTTTACAAACTCAATAAAATTTTTGGCGCGAGCACGAGCGGATCGCCG
>JBBIUW010000024.1:0-13066 GCA_037440045.1 Sphingobacteriaceae bacterium | reverse complement strand
CTTCATACTCTTCTGCTGTTGGAAATTTTCCTTCTCCAGATGTTTGATCATTTAAAGCTTTGTTAATGTTTTTAGCCAACATAGCAGGCGAATACATAAAGCCAGCTTTGTACTCTTTTTTTAAGTAATTGTCTACATCATTTAATTGTTGCATGATGTCGTAATCCCAAATGGTTTTGTTTTTATTTATTATTTCAACAGATAATTCTAATGGTCTAACGCCGCTGTAATGTTTATCAAAAAACATAAAGTCTTGTTTTATTTTTACTCCATCTGATAAATCCTCTAATAAAATATTATTTACTTTTATTTTATATACTCCTATAATGGATAGAGCAAGAAGTAAGCAAGTTGTAACAATAATTGTTTTTTGATTTCTGAAAATCCAAAACAAGATTTTACGCATGATATTATAAGTTCTGTTATCGTGGTCGTGAACTGCCACTAATTTTTTTGGAGTAAAAAAATAGAGTAGGGCAGGCAACAATGTGTAGCTTAAACAAAAAGCAATAATTATACCTACAGATGTATATAAGCCAAAGTCTTTTATAGGTTTGATACTTGAAAACAATAAAGATAAGAACCCGACAACAGTAGTTATTAAAGTTAAAAATGTTGGGAAACCTACTTCTTTTAAAATGAGTGGATATATTTTTTGCTTTTCTGTTCCTTTTGCAATTTCCTCAAAATATTTTGAAAAGAAATGTACCACGTCGCTCATTCCTGCAATAAATATCATGGTTGGTAACATACAGGTCATAATGTCTAAGGATTGATTCATCATAGCCATGATGCCTAATGTCCAGAAGATAGAAACAATTACTATCGTCATAGGAACAACAATGCCGTATAACGATCTAAATGATAACCATAAGAAAAGAATAACGAGTACAAACGAAATAGCTAAAAAGTAAACAAATTCATTTTCTAGATTTTTTAAATACACATCCTGAGCTACAATCCTGCCAACAAAATGTACCTCGTCAAAATGATATTTATTAAATGCTTTTTCAATATTTCGAGCTAAGCTATCGCTTTTAACTTTACTTAAATTTTCTTCTGTTTTAATAAAAATAGAAATTGATTTTGCATCCTTAGGAAAGAAAGAACCTATTAATTCGGGTGTATTGTATACGTTAATACTATCGTCTTTGTATAAAGATTCATCATCAATATGTAAAAGTCTTTTTTGTACAGGAGCTAAACCACTTAATGAAATGTTTTTTAAGTTGGTAGGAGAGATAACTCTATCCGTGTGTGGAATGTCTTTTAATTCTTTAGATAGTTTTTCTACTTTTTCTAAAAAATCTTTTTTAAAGATTCCTTTTTTATTTTCTATACCTAGTAAAACAAATTCGTTATCCCACTCAAAACGATTACGATGAGTTTCATAAACTCCTAATTCATTATCTTCATTTGGAAAGAACGCTTCAAAATCATAATTGAATTTTAAATCTTTTATTTTAAAAGCACATAAAACAGAAAATGCAATTACAAAAGCAATTACAAATGAATTGAGTATTTTTTGAGGAATTTTCATTACCAGCCCTTAGTATCTATTAAATAAATTAATGAACCAATAACCCCAGCACTTAGTTCAAGCTCTCGCTTATTTATTTTATCAAAAGTATCATCCGCTGTGTGGTGATAGTCAAAATATTTTTGACCATCAGGTTCAAATCCTAGTAATGGCACGCCAAGTTCTTCTAAATAACCAATGTCAGCACCATGACCACCAATTTTAATATACTGTACAAAGTAGGGGTCTAATAATGTTTTCCAGCTTAATACTTTTTTGTAAGCTCCCATGGTTGTATCAATAGCTATTCCTCTGGGAGAAAAACCACCAGCATCGCTTTCTAAAGCTGCAATATGTTTTAGGTTATTTTTTTTTGCATCTTCAAAATAGGCTTTCCCTCCGGCTCCGCCATTTTCTTCATTCATAAATGCTACCGCACGAATTGTATGTTTGGGTTTTATATTTTGTTTTTTATACATTGCTAATACTTCAATAGCCTGAACAACGCCAGCACCATCATCATGTGCCCCCTG
This sequence comes from Sphingobacteriaceae bacterium, assembly GCA_037440045.1. Taxonomy (GTDB): domain Bacteria; phylum Bacteroidota; class Bacteroidia; order B-17B0; family Aurantibacillaceae; genus UBA4416. Next base: position 11,014 of record JBBIUW010000024.1, on the reverse strand, counting down.
TCCGTTATCCCAAGCGTCTAAATGTCCGCCTGCAATAATATATTCATTTGGTTTTTCAGAACCTTTAATCTCACCAACAACATTATACGACAATTCTTTAGCTAACATTTTACAATTCATTTTTAAATGTAAAGTGAGTGATGGGTTGTTTTTTATTTCTTGTAGTAGTTTGTCTGCGCCACTAAAACTAATAGCACAAGCAGGAATTTTGGTTGGAGTTAATACTGTATCATATCCCATTACACCCGTATGCGGAAAATCATTATTGATAGAACTCATGCTTCTTACAATAGTTGCTACTGCACCATATAGAGCAGCTTTACTTGGTCCTGCATAACGATATGTTACTGTTTCTCCATAACAAGTTCCTGTATTTAAATGAGTGTGATCAAAGTAAACGTTATAAAAAACAATTTTGCCCTTTATGTTTTTTTCTCCCAAGGAATCTAAATGTGCATAGCTATTTACAACTATAATAGGAGCATTGATTCCTGTATTTGCAGTGCCAATTGAATTTCCCAAAGCACAAATAGAATAATTGATTTGCTTTTTTGTTTTAGGGTTTGTTGATGTGCAAGTTTCTTTTTCTCCTCTTATCCAATGAGGTACCATACAAGGCTGTAAATAAACTGTATCAGCGCCCGCTTCATACATAGCTTGTTTAGCCCAAGCAACTGCCTTAGCAGCACCAGGCGAACCGCTTAAACGACTTTCGATTTTTGTACTTAAAAATTCTAGATTTTTATAACAATTACTTTTTGTTAGATAATAATTGAAATGTTTTCTAAGAGCAATACTATCATTGTTTTGAGAATAGGACGAAAAATAAAAGAGTATGAAAAGTGTAAAATATTTAAAGTATAAACTCATGATTTTAGAAATATTATGAGTTTAAAAATACGATTTTAAAACTTAAAATTGTCCAGCTTCAATTAATTTAATGGCACGTTCAATCATAATGTCTTCGCCTGTTGGGTCATATTCTGTTTTCATATTGCTGCCAAACAATCGTGCTACACTTTGCCACATAAATGCCTGAAACCCTCCTCTTAAATCTTTTACTAATTCAAAACTGGTATTACCTGTTTCTCGGTCAATTAATTTCAATAATATTCTTCCCTGAGTGATTGTTAAGTTTTTAAGAGGCTCTTCAAATTCAGCTTTTAATTCCTTTTCAACTACTTTTAAATAGGCTTTTCTGGTTTTTTCATCTGGCATTTTTTCTAAAATACGATTGTATTCTTTGAGCTTTGCAGAAGCAAGTATGGCATAGGGATATACTTTTTTAACATTGTATTTTGTTCTTGTCCAAGCTTCATATTGTTTACGGCTTTTATAATTGTAGTCTGCATAAATCCAAATGTCGGGTAATCTGATACTAGGAACGGTATCGCCATTAACAACTTCTGCCCAAACTTTATATTGAACTTTTGGTTTTTCTAATGGAGGATTGGTTTGTGCATGAAGATGCATAAACCAAAAACTTAAAATGGTTATAACAGCTAAACGATATGTACAAATACATTTCATTTTATATTTATTCCTTAAACTAAAAAGGTAACCCTTAGGTTACCTTTAAAATTAAGCTCTATTTAAGCGCCATTTTGATTTACTTTTAATTTCAGAATCTTGTAGTTTAGCTTTATCACTCATATTTGAAGACATAAATGCTCCAAAAATTGCAGCAACTTCTTCTTCGTTGGCATTAGATTTATTTAACATTTCGGGTTTGTAATACCTTGGTATAAATCCAGTATCAAATTTTCCACTTACAAATGCTTCGTGTTTTAAAACGAATGAGCAAAATGGTAATGTTGTTTCTACACCTGTAATTTGATAATCTTGAATAGCACGTAACATTTTTTCTATTGCTTCTGTTCTGTCTTTACCATGAACAATTAATTTGGCAATCATTGGATCATAGTAAATAGGAATATCCATTCCTTCTTCAAAAGAATCATCTACTCGCACACCCGGACCAGAAGGAATACGATAAGTTTTTAATGTTCCAATATCTGGTAAAAAATTATTTGTTGGGTCTTCGGCACAAACACGCACTTCGATGGAGTGACCATTAATTTTTAAATCATCTTGAGTGAAAGTTAATTTCTCTCCTCTTGCAACTTTTATTTGTTCTTTTACTAAGTCAAGTCCAGTAATCATTTCAGATACGGGATGCTCTACCTGTAAACGAGTATTCATTTCTAAGAAATAAAAATTGAGTTGGTCATCTACTAAAAACTCAACAGTACCAGCACCACTATAATTACATGCTTTTGCCACATTTACGGCGCATTCTCCCATAGCTTTTCTTAACTCAGGAGTTAGAACGCTTGAAGGAGCTTCTTCAATTACTTTTTGGTGACGACGTTGAATACTACACTCACGTTCAAATAAATAAACGCAGTTACCGTGATTATCAGCTAATAATTGAATTTCGATATGTCGAGGTCCTGTTGCATATTTTTCAATAAAAACAGCTCCGTTTCCAAATGCAGAAATAGCTTCACTAATAGCTAATTTCATTTGCTCTTCCACTTCGCTTTCTTTTTCAACCAAACGCATTCCTTTTCCACCACCACCGGCAGAAGCTTTAATTAATAATGGAAACCCAATTTCTTTAGCCAATTTGGTAGCTTCTGCTAAATCACTGATAGCTCCATCTGAGCCAGGAATCATAGGAACATTATATTTTTTTGCAGTTGCTTTAGCGCTTAATTTATCTCCCATCATATCCATAGCATCTGCACTTGGACCAATAAAAGTAATGCCAGCTTTCTGAACTTTTCTTACAAAGTCAGCATTTTCTGATAAGAAACCATAACCTGGATGAATGCCATCTACACCTAATTCTTTGCAAATTTCAATGATTTTATCTCCTTGTAAATAAGATTGTGCACTAGGAGGAGGACCAACGCAAACAGCTTCATCTGCATATCTTACAAATGGTGCATTTCTATCGGCTTCACTATAAATGGCAACCGTTTGAATACCCATTTCTTTAGCACTTCTCATCACTCGTAAGGCTATTTCTCCTCGGTTGGCAACTAATATTTTTTTCATATAAATAGTTCAATAATTAAGAGTTACGAATATAGTGATTGAGATGTTTAATTTGGTAGAATTTCTAAAGAAATTTGTATTTGTTGATAGTTTGTGAATACTCTTGTAATGCATTAGTAAATGCTTTTTTTAATATTTGTTAAAATACAAAACACACCCCCACTATGAGAAAACTGTTATTATCATTTAGCCTTTTGTTTGTTGTATCATTAATACAAGCTCAAGACAATTTTAATATTGATGATTTGCCAAATGTTTTGGTTCATGAATTAAATAAATTCAGATTGAAAAATGGTTTAGATACCTTTGAAGTAAATCAAGTTCTAATTGATGCTGCAGGTATTGATACAAAAACGTTTGCTAAATCAGGGGCTGTAAAAGTTGATCCTGAAAAAGTAAAGAAAAATTTAGTAAAAGCCGGCGGAACTAAAAAAGGTGAAGAAGTAGCTATGTTGGCTCCTGTTAGTAAGGGAAGAGATAATTATAAAACAGCAGAGGTTGCTAAAGTGATTTGGACAAGATGGGAAAATAATAAAAAAGATAAAGAAGTTCTTTTAAAAGCACAATACATGCTAATAGGTATTAAATGTGAAATGCAAAAGGATGGTAAAAAAGTTGTAGCTACTGCTGTTTTTGGAGGTTATGATAGTTTTAATACAGGAGCTAAAATGAAAAAAGAATTAGCTGTACCTTATAATACTAAATCTAAAAAACTTTTAACTCCTGATGCAAAGGCTTGTAAAAACTGTGAAAAATGGAAAAACTACGATATTTTACAAAAGGGATTGAAGGTTGAAAATGGCAAAATTTATTTAGAATACGCCAATTTAAAAGACTTAAAACGTCTATTGAAAAAAACAAAAGATGGTTTGGCTGTTGACGTTGTTCAACGTTCTCAATATGAAAAAGAGAATTACAATATTGTAGATAACAATTTGCAAAACAAAGGGGTTATGCAAAAAGTGATTACAAAGGATCAAGTGTTTGCTAAAAACTTAATTAAGCCAGATCCAAAAGCAAAGAAAAAAGTTAAAATTAATAAGTTAAGAATTGAAATGGGTAAGTTTAATCCTAAGATTACTGGTCCATACGAATTAAATTTAATAGTTATTCAGGATGGACATGTTTGTAAAACAGTTACTCGTAGCTATTTAGAAAAAGGAGATCAAGAAAGTAGTACACCTGTTGGAATTATTCCTGCCGATTCTACAGTTGGGTTAAAACCAGCTTTTGAACCGAAATCAGAAAGTTCAATTTTAAATTTTACGATTCCTTTTGAAAAAAATAAATCAGAGTTTAAGCCTGAAGATGTAGCCCCTTTTATTAAGGCTTTAAATGAACCAGATTTTGTAATTGATGGATTGTATATCTATGCATTTTCTTCTATAGAAGGAGATGCCAACGCTAATGCTAAATTACAACGTAAGCGTGCAGAGAGCGTTACTAAAGTATTACAAAGCATGCAGCAAAACAAAATCACGCCAAATATCGAAACAAAAGATTCTTGGAATTTATTTGAGTTGGAAATGGAAGATGGAAAATATGCTGATTTAGTGAAGTTAGGAAAAGAAAAAGCGATTAAAAAAATAAATAGCGATAAAGCTTTATTAACTGAGTTGGAACCAGTGTTGGCAAAACAACGTTTTGCACAAATGGTAATGGATGTTACTTACGATATTACTGGAGATAAAGAACAACGTTTTACTACGGTATCTTTTAATAGAGCTATTAAAGCAAATAAAATGAGTCAAGCATATAAAATTATGGAATATGCTTCTATGCAAAAGATTGCTAAAAAATATTCGGATGATGTGTTGGATAGCTTTAAAATTCCTGAAAATCCACAATTTATTAATTTATTAAATAATAGAGCTTACTATAATTATTTAGCAAATAGCAGTATTGCAGATGAGGATGATTACACTGAGTTCAAACGTTTAGAGAAAATTGATCCAGCGAATGATGTGGTGAGATTTAACAGAATATTTTGTTCAATTAAATTAGATTCAACAATAGGTTCTAAAGAACAACAAGGTAAAATGCAACAAGAAATTGATGCGTTATATAAAACAAAAATTAAGAAAAAATTAGTTGATGGTTTAAATATTGAGTGGCAATTTAAAATTATTGAATCGCTTGATACAATTGATGATGCTGATGTGCAAATAGAAGCTTGTATTAATAAAATTAAAGGGTTTTATAATTTTAAAGAAGCTAGCTGGCAAAATGCTTTAAAATTGGCGTATGTGTTTACAAGGGGGAAAGATTATAAATTCTCAGCAACAGTGTTAGAGCCATTTTTAAAAGTTGAAAACGTAAGCGAAGACTTGTTGTTTAGTTATATCTCTATTGCTTCTCATTTGCCAGAAAAATTTTATAGCAGAACATTTAGTGATGCTTTACATAAAGCTAAAGAAAAAAATCCAGACCGCTACTGTAAGTTATTTGGAGAACCATTTATGTCATTTCAGGTTTTAGATAATCCGAATGCCAAGAAAGATTACAGAGAAGCTGGGTGCCATTAAATAAATGAAATTAGCACTTCAAATTTTAGGTACAGTTTTAATTGTATTTATAGTTGTGCTCTTGTTTTTTATGGGAATTGCAGTAGCTGGTTCTTCTCATAATATAGCAAGTTCAACAAGAGAAGCATATATACTTGTGCCTAAAATAGCCTGTGTCATAGGAGTAATTGCTGTTTTCTGTATTTGGTTTCCGTGGAAAAAATACATGAAATAATAAAAAAAAGCCCTAACATCAGTTATGGCTTTTTTATGTTTGATTATTAGTGTTACTTAAGTATTTTTTGATTTAAGAGTTCTGGGAAATAATATTTTTGTCCCTTGTAAATGGCAATAATAAATGCATCTTTAATGCCATTTTTCTTTGCTTTTTTAAGTAAAATATTGGTTTCGTGTAGTGTTTTAAATTCTCCCATTGTAAAACGAGTGATATTATCGCCATAAGTTTTTCTCATTACTTTTGGAAGGCCAATTAATTTAGAGTAATTAAAATTTTCATAAATTTTGTAAGCCCCTATCTGAACCATATAATACAAACTATCAACTTCGGTGTTTCCATACTTCTCTAGCAATTGATCGTAGGTTAGTCCTATTGGACTCAAGTTATCTTCTTTTAATGCAGCAGAATCTATTTTTGTATAGTTCAATTTTAAATATTCTGGAGAAAACAATTCGGCATTAATTTCAATTTTTGCAAACGAATCAACTTTAGCTGTAGAAATATCTTTTGTTGTAACAGAGTTTAAATATTTGTAAATAATTTCATATTCGTTGCCAGAAGGAAGGTTTACTAAGTAACCTCCATTAACAGAATTAGAATTAAATGTGCCCGAAAAATCTTTTTTGTTAATTTTTGATCGAACTAAAATTTCCGCTTTCACTGGAGCATTATCGTAGGTTACTATACCAGTAACTAAAACCAAAGCCGTAGGCTTTCCAAATAACCCAGGTTCTACTACATAAATATCTTGTAATCCTTTGCCATCTTTTTTTTCAGATGAGTAGTAACCTCTATCTCCATCAGATGATACAACGTAAAATTTATCATCTTGAGTTGTGTTTACAGGTTTGCCAACATTGTATGGAATCGTCCATTTTCCCTGTTTTAACTCACTTCTAAAAATATCATATCCACCCATTGTATTATGTCCAGTTGATGAAAAGAATAATGTTTTTCCATCAGAATGTACAAAAGGAGCATCTTCATCAAATTTTGTATTAATTTCAGGACCTAGATTCTTTACATTACCCCACGAACCATCAGGCATTAATTGTGCATAATATAAATCTCTACCTCCTAAACCGCCTTGTCTGTCGCTCGAAAAATAAATTGTTTTTTCATCAGGAGATAAACATACGCTACCTTCCCAAAAATTCGAATTTATTCCTTTTACTTTTTCAGGAATACTCCAATTAGCACCATCTAATCTACTCATAAAAATATCACCACTTCCAATACCAACATTTCTGTAGATAAATAATTTTTGTCCATCATGTGAAACATATACAGCAGAATCATGACCATTTGTATTAATTGAAGTAATTGGAATAGGATCTGTCCATTTATCAGAATGATCTTTGTGTGATATCATGACGTCTTCAAAATAAATCCCATTTTTTTCATCAGCTTTATTAGGTAATATTTGTTTACCTCCCATCGACTTTTCCCCACGATATGTATAAACCATGAAACTTTCGTTTGATGGAAAAATTGGCGTGTACTCAGAACCAGATGTGTTTACTGGCGCTCCAATATTAGTAACTTTAGCAACTGCTGATTTGTTTTCTAAAGCAATGGCACTTTTACAAATAAATAATTGATGGTCAACTTCAGCTTTAGTATCTTTATCCAAAGGATTTGATTTATATTTTTCAAATTGAGCAATGGCTTCATTATATTTATCATTACATGAATAGGCTTTTCCTAAAAAGTAATCATAGTCTAATAATTTAGTTTTAATAGATTCTGCATTTTTTATGAGTTGTTCTGAACTATTTTGAAATCTTGCATCATATACGCTACAAGAACCCAATAAATATCCAACGTATAAGTTGTTTTTATGTTTTTTATAAAGACTGTCATAAATAGGTCGAGCAAAAAGATATTCTTGATTCATAAAATATCTATCAGCTGTATTTAATTTTTGTCTGTCGCCAGCAGTCCAGTTAGAGGTGTATTCATCAGTTAGCTCAATGTTAACTTGGCTACTAAGCAAATGACTTATTAAAAGAGATGAAAAAATAAAAATATACTTCATGTGGTGTTTTACTGAGTTTGTAGAAAAAGGTTCTAAAATGAAGATAGAAAATATATGGTCATAAAATCCATAATTCACCTCATTTTTTTAACAACTGGTTTTTAATCAATAGGTTTCTGTTATTCGGACTATTTTCAGAAACCGTTTTTCATAATAAGGGGAATCTTTGTAAGAGGAAATTTTAATGCCAGAGTGTTTTTTATTGGAGGAGCTATGAATAAAAGTAAGTTCTTCTCCGAAATTTGAGATGATAATTCCCACATGACCTGGGGTTTTATTTTTTGAATTCGTTCCAGTAAATACAATCACGTCACCAATCTTAAATGAATCAGGATGTATTGTTTTTCCTGTGTTGATGTAGTCAATTGAAGAACGGGGAACTTTTACATTAAAATGACTAAAAACGTAATACACGTATCCCGAACAGTCAAAGCCAACCTTTGGATTAATACTGGCATATTTATATTTAGTACCTATAAAATGTTTACAATAGTTAATCAAACTATCCTTTCTTAAACTATCTTTAGGTATAATAATTGATTTATTTGCGTTCATTTTGAACGAAAGTAGTATGATAGAAATATAAAGCGCTGATTTCATTGATTAATAAATATACCGAAAATTAAGATATAACTATTAAAAAATGATAAAAAGGTATTCTAAAAATTACCCGAAAATTATTTATATTTGAGTTGTTAATTTTATTAATTGAGAAAAATTGTTACATATATTTTAATTGTAATTAGTTTTCTTTCTTGTAAAAAGAAAGAAACTCCTGTAGATCAAGCTGCTATTGATAAAGAAATTATTACAAGTTATATTTCTTCTCATCAATTAAATGCTACAGCAACTGGCTCAGGATTGTATTATGTTATTAAAACAGTTGGTACAGGAGCAAATCCAACGGCTGGTTCTACAGTTAATGTTATTTATAAAGGATATTTACCTAACGGAACAGTTTTCGACCAAAGTGCCGCAACAGGAATTTCTATAAGTTTATCGTCTGTTATAAGCGGCTGGAAAGAAGGAATTCCTTACTTTAAAAAGGGTGGAGGTAAAGGCATTTTATTAATATCATCTGCTTTAGGTTATGGTTCTCAATCAGTAGGAAGCATACCGGCAAATTCAGTATTGATTTTTGATATTGAATTACCTTAGTTTTTTTTGCATTTATTGTGTTTTATGATGCAACAAAATATCTTTTTGTGTGTTAGATTAGTATAAGGTTAAATAGATTAACTGTTACTATTTGTATTACCTAATATTAAACACATGAATTTAAAAAGAGAAATTATTAAATTTAAACAATATAGATTGTTTTATGTTGTACTCTTTTTTGTAATTGGAGCTTATGCATCGCAATGCCAAAATATTAGTAGAAACGAACAAACTATAAAGAATATAAATACAAAAAAAGATATACCGATGAAATTAAATAATCTTACAAAAGAAGAACAATACGTCATCATCAATAAAGGTACAGAGCGCCCTTTTACTGTGAGTATACTGATAATTTTAAGAAAGGTACATATATCTGTAGGCAATGTAACGCACCTTTATATAAATCTGAATCTAAATTTCATTCAGGTTGTGGCTGGCCAAGTTTTGATGATGAAATAAAGGGAGCTGTTAAAAAAACGTTGGATGCAGATGGGCATAGAACAGAAATTACCTGTGCTACTTGTGGCGGCCATTTAGGGCATGTGTTTTATGGCGAAGGGTTTACCGATAATGATACTCGTCATTGTGTGAATTCTATATCTATGTTGTTTGTAGAAGATCAAACTAAAACAACCACTGCAAAAGCAATTTTTGCTGGTGGATGTTTTTGGGGTGTTGAATATTATTTTCAACATGCAAAAGGAGTATTGAGTACGCAAGTAGGATATACTGGAGGTTTTAAAGAAAATCCTACTTACAAAGAAGTCTGTAGTCATACAACTGGACATATTGAAGCATTAGAAGTGACTTATGATCCAACTCAAACTAGTTATGAAGAATTAGCTAAACTATTTTTTGAAATTCATGATCCTACTCAAGCAAATGGACAAGGAAATGATATAGGACCTCAATACTTATCCGTTATATTTTATTTGGACGACTCTCAAAAAAGTATATCTGAAAAACTAATAGCTCAATTGCAACTGAAAGGATATAAAGTAGCAACTCAATTAAAAAAGGCATCTAAGTTCTGGCCAGCAGAAGAGTATCATCAACAATATTATGAAAAAGAAGGAGGTACTCCATATTGCCACCGAAGAGTATCAAGATTTTAAAACTAAAAAGCCTTTCATTACGAAAGGCTTTTTTAATTATGAGAAGGTCAGATGTTAAAAATATTTTTTAATGTAAGCTTCAAATTTTTTAATATCTACAATAGAAATGTTACTGCCTTTTATTTCAACCAATCCTTCTTGTTTAAAATCACTCAATGTTCGAATTAATGATTCTGTGGCAGTACCAACTATGTTAGCTAAGTCTTCGCGAGATATGGATATGCTAAAACTATCTTTTGCTTTTTCTTGATAGTTTTTTTGGAGTTTTAAAAGAGCTTCGGCAACACGTTTTTTTACGCTGCTATATGCCATTTTTAAAAGCTGTTCTTCTTTTTCCTGAATTTCATTAGATAATAATCGAACAAAACGCTTCATAACTCCATGATTATTATTTAATAAAGCGTAGAAGTCTTCTTTTGGAATCAATACCACACTAGAGTCTTCTAATGCTTCTGCACTCTCGTTATAAGCAGTCTCATCTAATAATGCGGTGTAACCAAAAAAATCACCTTCTTTATGAAGAGAAATAATTAATTCTTTCCCGTATTCGTGAGCTCTGAAAGATTTTATTTTACCCTTTTGTAATAAATATAAATAATTGGGGTTGTTTCCCTCAGTATAGATTAGTTCTTTTTTCTTGTAGTTTTTTACTTTTGCACTATCACTTAAATGTTTTAATTCTTCAATTTATTTATATAAAGTTTAATAATTTTAATAAGTTTCCTAATAATCCTATTATTAAACTTCATTCTAATATTTTAAATCTTTTTTAAACTTTTTTTATTCGGATTATTAATATTCTTAAATCAATTTATCAAAACATTTTAAACAATAATTATATTATTTAAATATAATCATTTTTAAAAATAAAATAAACTAAACTAATTGGCGCGTC
>JBBIUW010000023.1:0-13386 GCA_037440045.1 Sphingobacteriaceae bacterium | reverse complement strand
AAAAGTAGTTAAAAAGGTTACCGTAAAAAAAGCAGTTAAGAAAGTAACTAAGAAAGTTGTTGCTAAAAAAGTTACTAAAAAACCAGTTGCAAAAAAGGTAGTTAAAAAAGTTACTAAAAAAGCAGCTCCTAAGAAAGTAGTTAAAAAGGCTGTAAAAAAAGTTGTTACTAAAAAGCCCGTTAAAAAAGCAGCTCCTAAAAAAGTTGTAAAAAAAGCCGCACCTAAAAAGGCTGTTAAAAAAACAATTAAGAAGAAAAAATAATATAAACGTTGTGAGATTGAGTTATGATTAATCCAATAACTCATCTCATAACTCATAATTAAATAAAGTGGATACTAATTTTGTTGATTACGTAAGAATTTGTTGCCGAAGTGGTAAGGGAGGTAAAGGCTCTACGCATTTGCATCGTGATAAGCTAACAGCTTTTGGCGGTCCGGATGGAGGAGACGGTGGTCGAGGTGGACATATTGTTTTACGTGGTAATAAACAATTTTGGACACTCATCCATTTAAAGTACCGTAAACATGTTATTGCCAAACCAGGCGGTGATGGAGGATCTTCTCATCGCTCGGGAGCTGAAGGTGAAGATGAAATTTTGGATGTACCTTTAGGAACCATTGCTCGTGATTTAGAAACTGGTGAGCAAATTTGTGAGATTACAGAAGACGGGCAAGAGTTTGTGTTGTTATCAGGCGGAAGAGGCGGAAGAGGTAATGCTCATTTTAAATCTCCAACAAATCAGGTGCCTCGCTATTCTCAACCAGGAGAAGAGGGTAAAGAGGAATGGAAAATTTTAGAATTAAAAGTATTAGCAGACGTAGGCTTAGTTGGTTTTCCTAATGCGGGGAAATCTACCTTACTATCTGTGGTTTCTGCAGCTAAACCAGAAATAGCCAATTATCCTTTTACTACATTAGTACCCAATTTAGGTATTGTTCCATATCGTGATTATAAAAGTTTTGTGATGGCCGATATTCCTGGAATTATTGAAGGAGCCAGTGAGGGCAAAGGATTAGGAACTCGTTTTTTAAGACACATTGAGCGTAACTCTACATTGTTGTTTATGGTAAGTTGCCAAAGCGATAATATTTACGAAGAATATAAAATTCTTTTAAATGAATTGAAAGAATATAATCCAGAGTTATTGGATAAGAACCGCATTTTAGCAATTACTAAATGTGATACGATTGATGACGAATTAATTGAAGAGTTAGAGAAAGATTTGAAAAAACGCATGAAGGGTAAGTTTAAAATCCCTTATCTGTTTATTTCAGCTCAATCTGGATATCATATTCAGGAATTAAAAGATATGTTGTGGGAACAACTAAATTAAGAAATTGAAAAAAGGCTTACATATATTATTCTCCTTTATACTGCTAATAAGCTTTAGTTGGCAATGTGCTGCTAAATCTATTATATTCATAAGTTTTAAAAGCAATCAAAAGCAGTTAGCCGAAACAGTTTGTGAAAATAAAAATAAGCCTAATAGTTGTTGTGCAGCTAAATGTTATTTAGATAAAGAAATAAAAAAAGAAGAAAAGCGTCAATCCGATTCTTCATCATCTATTAAAGATAAAACAGAAAAATCTGAATTAAGAACAGGTTTAATAACTTTCATATTTAATCCATCAGTTGAAATAAGAGATTACAAAACAACTCCTATAAAAAGTTTACCAAACAACTTTTTATCGTCTATCTTTCATCCACCTAGCTTATAGTTTTATTTCGTTTGAATTTATTGTGCTCTAGATAGGGCATTGCTTGACGTATATACATGTCAAGTGTAATTTCATAATTATAAACTATACATATGCTATTTTATATTTTCTTAGCACTTGTGTTTTTACTATTAAACGAATACCGTTTAATTAAAAAATACATTTATGCTATCATGAATCCAGATGGAAAACTGGAAGAATCATTATTTCTAAAATTGATTAATGCAATAATAAAACCATTCAGGCTAATAAAACATTGGATTAATCATGAATTATTAAACGACGAATTAAATTATAACAAATAAAATATTAAAAAATGAAAAATATATTTAAAATTTCTGCAATAATATTAGCTTTTACATTATCAAACTGTAAAAAAGACAAAGCTCAAGAGCCAGAGCCTCTTCCAGAACCTACTCCTGTAACAACTACAGGAAACTTAAAACTTCATTTTGAAGCAATGGTTGGAGATTCTTCTTTAGTTTTTAGTACTCAAACATATACTAATCAAGCTGGTAATACTTTTAATGTATCTTTGTTTAAGTATTACATAAGTAATGTAAAAGTTACCAAAATGGATAATTCTGTTTGGATTGAGCCTAACAGTTACCATTTAGTTGACCATTCAGATGATCCTTCTACTACGATTACAATTCCTAATGTGCCATTTGGAAATTATAAAGCTATTGAGTTTATGTTAGGAGTTGATAGTGTTAGAAATGTTTCTGGAGCACAAACAGATGCCCTAGATCCAATTAATGGAATGTTTTGGAGTTGGAGCAGTGGTTATATTATGGCTAAATTTGAAGGAACTTCTCCGCAATCTACTGCTACTGGAAATGCATTAAAGTTTCATGTCGGTGGATTTTCTGGCGTTAATAAAACCATGAAAATTATCAACCCATCTTTTAATGGAGACACAGCTAAAGTAAGTAGTACTGTGAGTCCAGAAATTCACATATCTAGTAATTTATTAGAATGGTTTGAAACCCCCACTACGATTGATTTTTCTACAACTAATACAGTACATATGCCAGGTTCTTCTGCTAATACTGTAGCTAACAATTATGCAGATATGTTTATGGTAGAGCATATTCATAATAATTAGTATCCCTTTTGTTTGTTAGGAAGAGCGAAGCTGGAAATTTATTTTCAGTTTCGTTCTTCTTTTTTACAGAATCAATCACTATAATATTTGTTCATGAAAAAAAATAAAAAAATATTTATTGTACTTTTTTTAATGTCGTTTTTTTACTCATGGAGTTGCGATATTTGTGGTAATTACATGGGAATAACGCCTTATGATAATAAAAGCAGTATTTCCTTTTTGCATCGTTATCGAGTGTTTAACGGTTATAGAAATTACCAAGCTCAAAGTCATTTTTTTCCTTCTTCTGCTTATCGTGTAACTCACATGGATATGCCAGCAGATTCAAATAAAACAAAAAATTATTCCAGTAAAGATTTTGAGTCATATAAAATTTTCGAACTACGTTTTAAATATTTTGTTTTAAAACGATTAGAACTGAATGTATTTGTGCCTTTGCTTAGTAACAAATCAAAAACAGATGATGAATATGTATCTCACACGGGTTTAGGAGATATATCTTTTAATGCAGGCTATCATTTAATCACTCCAAAAGCAGATAAAGCAGTGAGGCACAAATTAATTTTTGGGGCAGGTATAAAAATGCCAACAGGCAATTATTACGCTCATGATAAACATAGTGATAGATTGCCTTTTGAAATGCAACCTGGAACAGGAAGCTGGGATGAATTTGTGTATTCAAACTACGTAATTATGACAAAAAAAATTGGAGCAAGTGTGAGCTTGAACTATAAAATAAACGGGCAGAATATTTATAAAGAAAAACTAAGTAATAGCCATAATGATTTTATCTCTGTATTTTATAAAGTGCCAATTAAAAATGTTCTGCTATATCCCTCTGTTCAGGCTAATTACGAAAACACAAAGGGCTTAACTATTAAAAATGTATTGCAAAATAGTTCAGCAGTTAATTCTTTATTGCTAGGGCCAGGTTTAGATATATATTACAAATCTTTTTCATTAAATCTAGCTTGGCAGTTTACAGTATATGAGCAGGTGAAAGATGGCTACTTAAAAAGTGCAGGTAGGTTAAGTTTTGGATTAAACTATAGTTTCGGAAAAAGAGAGAAAAATAGCAATCAAACAAAGTAGACATATATCTACTTTGTTTGATTGTATAAATTAAAAAATATAGCCTATTACTACTTTTGCGTAAAAAGGTGTTCCTGGTGTGTAATGTAATTCATCAACTGGTTTGGTTTCATTTTTTAATCGTGTTTCTGTATCAAACTGAGCTTCGTTCCAATGAGTGTTCAGTAAATTTTCTATCGTAAATCCAACTTTATAATGTTTGGTTTTATAATTGGCAGTCAAATCAAATACATTATATCCATGGGCAACAATTGTGTTTGATTCATTGGCAGGCCTGTCTTGCATATATCTATAGCGTAAGCTTCCTTCAAATCTTTTAACTTTAAATGTTAAACCACCTACCGATGTTAAGGTTGGAGCTAATGGAATATAGTAATCTGTTGTTTTTTGATAACCAAATAAAGTATCGATAAGTCTTCCATTAGACATATTTACATCCACATCTAAGTATAACCATGAAGTTATTTGTGCTCTTCCGCTTAAATCAATACCGTATCGTCTGCTAGCTCCTTTGTTTTCAGTGGTGCCATCATCACCAACATACACCAATTCATTACTCAAATCCATTCCCCATACGGCAGCTGAAATTACTGTGTTTTTGAGATGAAATAAGGTCCCTAATTCAGCACTAATTGCTATAGGTAAATGATGTTGTTTTTTATCCTGAACTGATGAACGAGCATCATTTGAATGATAGCCACTTCCTGTGTTAAAGAAGAATTGTAATCTATCATTGGCGGTATAAATTAAATTTAATTTAGGATTTATAGCAGATTGATAATTGAATCCTGAATAATTTTTGTGCAATGAATCTGATGGTAATAAATCTTCTACATCAAACACAAAATAATCGTATCGTGCTCCTACCTCGGCTCTAAAGTGATTATTAAAACGAAATACTTCGTTTATAAATACTGCATTTGAACGTTGATGAATATTTGAATGAGCCGTGACACTCATTCTTTCTCTTTGTGGGGCATGCCATAATTGATTTTCTATTTCATCCGAACGAAATGAGGCTCCTATTGTAAACTTATTATACATATTGAATAGCTTATGCCCTATAGTATATTTAGTATTTAAGCCTTTAATTGTTCTGTTATCATCTTGTTCAATCATGTCTCCATTCACAGAATCATTTAAGAAAAAAGTGAAATCAGAAAATAATTTGAAACGATAGGTACATGCATAAGCTTGTGTTTCAAATTCTCCAGAACCTAATTTGGTACTATAACTTAAGTTGTAATTATTGCGTTGTGTTGTGCCTCCTTCGTTAGGATCTATGCTGCCATAACGAGAAATTAAGCCAGATGCAACGGCACGTTCAGGTATTTGCCCAGAGGCATTCCACGAAGAACCGAATCCAGTTACAGAAAATTGTATTTTACTGTAGTCATTTAAAAATACGGTTGTCTTAGAAAAAATATTTGTTCTTTTAAAATCCTGATTGATGTTAAAGTACCCATTGTTATTAATAACATCAGCAGCAAAATAAGAAGATACCTTATCGTTTTTTATAGGAAGTTGTAATAAAGCTAGTCCCCTAGTGCTTGTAATTGCTCTGGAGCTTGGCACAGACCCAGTTTCAAATTGAATCAGATTATTAGGTAAGGAATCATATGTTTTAAAACTCACAGCTGCCCCAGTTGCAAAATCACCATATAAAGGGGATGAAGTTCCTTTAAATACATTCATTCCTTCTACAACTTCTGGAATTAAAAAGTGTAAATCAGCATATCCTTGTCCGTGCCCATGGCTTGGCATGTTCACTGGGATTCCATCTACAAATGTGGCAATGTCTGTTCCATGATCGCAGTCAAAACCACGAATAAAAATTTGCTCAGCTTTTCCGCCGCCAGCATGTTGTGCTATAAATAAACCGGGCACTAATCTTAATAAATCTTGAGCAGAGTTTTTTGGTCTATTTGCAAAACTTGCTTGATTAATGTAAGAAGATGAAGCGGCTGATACTGGCTTATCTGCAGCAATGGCTATCTCATTTAAATTAACCGATTTTGAAACTAATAAAACAGTAAATCGAATAGTATCAGTGCTATTGGCATCAATTTTTAAAATTTGTTTTTCGTAGCCTGCTTTTTCAAACTCAATTTCATAGATGCTAAATGGAATGCTCGTAAAAATGAAATTCCCTTTTTCATCAGAGTGCGAATGGCTATTTATTTTGTCAATGCTAACATAAGTGTCAGCTAATAGTATCCCAGAATCTTTGTCTTTTACAATACCTTTTACAATTGCTTGTTGTGCAAATAGTGGGCGGCATGTAAAGACAAAAAATACTAGAATAAATAAAAAATATTTATTCATAAAGTATAATTAATTATTTATTTAAATAGTGCGCTACTTTATTAGGTAGCAAAATACAAACACAGTACATAATACAGAGGAGTATTGTACACGTGGTTAAGAAAACAATATTTAGATGGTGTTTTTTGGCGGAGGACTTTTAATTTCTATACTCACAGCAGGGATATGCTGTTTTAAGATTGAAATTTGTTTGGTAAGTATACTTCTGTTGTTAAAAGTAAATGCAAAGCTTGATAATAGATGAGTGAAAATTTCTTCGGATTGTTTTTGATGAGAAGGTACAGAGTTAGTGCTATGATGCTCATGATCAGCTTCTGCAGCTATTTCCTCATGCACGTGATGATGGCCATGGTGGTGATGTTCGGTAGCCATATGATGTGCTTCCCAAAAGGCATGAGCAACAACATCCTGCACCATAATAGTTAATGGTTTTAGTTGTACACTGATATAGCATATTAAAAAACTATATACAAGGATTTTTTTCACAATACATAATTACAAAAAAAGTCTGTAGTCTTTCTGAAGTAAATTACCTTATTAAAATAATTTATCGAATTATTTTGCCAATTCAATAGTCATCCCAAAATCCATAACTAATGGTAATGGGTTGGTACGCATACCTTGTTCAAAGCTAAAGGTGTACTTGCCTGATTGCGGAAATACTAAATTTTGTTTCAATGGTATTTTATTGTCCCAAATATCACCTGCGCCATCACCTTGCCATTCGCCTTTTTTATTGGCTAAAATACATTCTAATGTATCTACACTGGTTTTGCCATTAGGGTAGGTAGTAGTTAAAAACACAAATAAATTACTGTACGGATAAGTATCCGCATGACGTACATTTAAAAATACATTGTAAAATGGTTTATTGTCTTTTATGTCAACTTCAAATTTCAATTTATTTTCCGTTTTCCAACCCTCTTCTGGTAGTTTGGTATACTCGCTAAACACAACATTTTTATTACATGATGTAAACATCATGCTAAGTATAAATACACTAAGCGTTAGTAGGCTTATTTTATTCTTTAGGAGGGTTGTCATTTTTAGGTTTTGGTTTATGATTGTGTACTGGTTTTTTATGATTTGGGTTATGAGGTCGGTTTTGGTTTGGATTATGAGGTTTGTTCCCTGCATTATCTCCAGCTCCAGCATTTTGTTTAGGCCCTTGATTTGGATGTTTTGGTTTATGTTGGTTTGGCTGTTGAGGCTTGTTTTGATTTGGGTTTGCAGGTTTATTGTGATTTCCTTTATTAGGATTTGGCCCTCCCGAATTTTGATTATTGCCGTTTGGACGCGATTGTTTTTGTTGTTGGTTTAAAGGTTTTTCTACTTTTGGTCCTCCTTGAGAATTAGCTGCGTTTTTATTTTGGTTATGTTGCGGCTTTTTGTTTTGATGATTTTGTTTCGGACGGTTATGGTGTTTTTTTCTATCATCAAAACGCGTTAACGAATCTTGTCCAACTACGTTTTCGTAATCAGGTTGTTTTACAACTTCTAATTCTTTGTATTGTTTTGGTTCTAATAAATCTGCTGGTTTTTGTCCCTCAGCATTTAGTTTAAAAATTTCTTTTGTACGAGCTATTGACAAAGGAATAAATACATCTGGCTCGCTTGTGTAACTCCACCAAATAATACGTTTAAAAATATCTGTTTTTTGATGAAAGGCATATCCTTTTTCTGTGGCTAATTTTCTGTTATCAATTTCTGGAAATTCCTTTAAAGCATCTTGGTAACTATCCAATTCATAGTTTAAACAGCATTTTAGTTTGCCACATTGCCCAGCTAATTTTAATGGATTTAAGGATAGCTGTTGGTAACGAGCAGCAGATGTTGATACAGTTCTAAAATCGTTTAACCAAGTCGAACAACATAATTCCCTCCCACATGATCCAATAGCGCCTAAACGAGCTGCCTCTTGTCTAGCGCCAATTTGACGCATTTCAATTCGTACTTTAAACTCATCAGCCATTACTTTAATTAGCTCTCTAAAATCAACACGGCCATCTGCAGTGTAGTAAAATATAGCTTTGCTTTTATCACCCTGATATTCAACATCGCTAATTTTCATCTGTAAGCCTAATTTTAAAGCTAATGTTCTGGCTTTAAACATGGTTTCAACTTCTAAAGCTTGCGCTTCTCTCCATTTATCAATGTCTTGTTGCTTAGCCTTACGATAAATTTTTTTAATATCTTCGCTATGATAGTTTACATTTTTTTTCTTTAGTTGTAAACGTACCAACTCCCCAGTAATTGAAACTACTCCAATATCATGTCCAGGAGACGATTCTGTAGCTACAATATCTCCAACGTTTAATGATAAATTATTAACGTTACGGTAAAATTCCTTACGAGAGTTTTTAAATCTAATTTCTACTACATCACAAGGTGTTTGTCCGTCAGGTAAACGCATGTTTCCTAACCAATCAAAAACGTGCAATTTATTACAGCTACTACCGGTGCCACATGCACCGTTGCTGTTGCAACCTGCGGGGATTCCGCTATCTTTATCTTGCCCAGTTGAGCAACTACCACATGCCATATTATATATATATTAGAAGTTCTTTTTTTGAAGTTATTTCCAGCAAAAGCCAAAAAGTAAGCACATCAATAAAAGAACCTGAATGTTTTAAATAAATTCCCTCCAAAAAGGGTTGCATAAATATAGTTATTAATTTTTAATCCATTTTTTGCTCATTTATTTTTTATAAACGTCTAATGTTCAAAGATTAAAGTATTTGTTGGCACCGCTTGTTTACAAAAAACTCTATTAAGATTGCCTTAGGGAAATAAAAGTTGAATAATCATCATATCCAATTATCTTTGTAGCATTAAAAATGTGATATGATAGCATTAATAACAGGAGCAACTTCAGGTATTGGAAAATCAACAGCAATTGAATTTGCAAAACATGGTTATGATTTAATCATTACAGGTCGCCGTCAGGAACGATTAACGGAGATAAAAGCAGATTTACAGCAAAAATATAATTCAAAAGTTTTGGATTTATGTTTTGATGTGAGAGATGAAAAACAAGTAGAGGCTGCTATCAATTCAATTTCTACGGAGTTTAAAAAAATAGATGTATTAGTAAATAACGCTGGTTTAGCGGCAGGTTTAGCTCCTATACAAGATGGAAAATTGGCCCATTGGGAGCAAATGATTGATACCAATATTAAGGGGCTATTATATATTACAAAACATGTTTCAAAGCTATTAATTGAAAACAAAAAGGGACATATTATTAATGTGGGTTCTATTGCTGGTAAAGAAGTATATGCTAACGGGAATGTGTATTGCGCAACTAAACACGCGGTAGATGCCTTAAACAAAGGTATGCGTGTTGATTTGTTGCCGCATGGTATTAAAGTTTCTGCGGTAAATCCTGGTATGGTTGAGACAGAATTTAGTATTGTACGTTTTGATGGGGATGAAGAAAGAGCTAAAAAGGTGTACGAAAATATTCAGCCTTTAAAACCCGAAGATATTGCAGAAACCATCTATTGGATGGCATCTCGTCCTGCGCACGTTAATATCAACGATGTGATTATCATGCCCACCATTCAGGCAAATTCAACAACTGTTTTGAGATAAATTATTCGTAATTCTGGCGAAGTGGTAGCTAATTGACTGATTATTTTCCGTCTATCCACTTCGTAATTTTTGAAGAAAGGGGGCTTTTAAAAGACAATGTATAGTCTACTAAGTAACCGTTTTCATCAATCATGTATTTTTGAAAGTTCCACTTAACAGAACTGCTCATAACACCATTCTCACTTTTGTTAGTTAGCCATTTATATATTGGGCAAATGCTATCGCCTTTTACATTTACTTTTTCCATCATTAAAAAAGTAACACCATAGTTTTTGGTGCAAAAATCATGAATTTCAGAGCTGTTACCAGGCTCTTGAGCGCCAAATTGGTTACATGGAAATCCGATAATGGTAAAATTTTTGTCTTTATATTTTTCAAACAAAGTCTCTAGTTCTTTGTATTGAGGCGTAAAACCACACTTGCTAGCGGTATTAACAATAAGTATTTTTTTACCTTTTAAAGTCGAAAAGTCAAAATCAGCACCTTCTAAGGTTTTTACCTTAAATTGATGAATAGAAGAGGTTGGGGAGCCTTTTTTGGTAATAAAGGCATATAGCATCACCGCACTTAATACCAATAACAGAATGATGTAAATTTTATTCATTATATAAGATTAATGAGTGAATGAATTTGTTTTGTAATATATTAATATTATGTTTGGAAATCGATTTAAAATATAAAAATCATATGAAAAAGTTTAACTTATTTTTTACTCTCTTGTTTATAACTGTTTTTGCTCAAGCGCAAACTATATTCATTACTGAGCAAAATTACCAAAATTTAAAAGCAAACAACAAGTTAGTTCCAAATGCGAATTATAAGTTTATAAATGGACCTAATAGTTCGCTTCAACCAATAAGTAAACAAGGTGATATTAATCCTCCAGTTAGTATGCAAGCTGCAAAAACCTCTAGTACAGGGGCTTGTCAGTGTATGCTTCCGGTAGATCCTACTTTTTCAATTGTTCCAATCACATCTGGTACCGCTCCTCAATATAGAAATGATGATGGATCTACAGCAGCAATTCCTTTGGGGTTTAACTTTTGTTTTTATGGAACAACATATACATCTTGTTATATCAATAACAATGGTAATATTACTTTTGGAAGTCCTTATTCTATATTTAATTCAAACCCATTTCCTGATCCAGGATTTGTAATGATTGCACCATTTTGGGGAGATGTTGATACGCGTAATACAGCTAGTGGATTACCGTACTTTAAAAAGACAGCAACAGCCTTAATAGTTAAATGGAGTAATGTTGGTTATTATGATACTTATGCGGATAAATTAAATGATTTTCAATTAATTATTACTGATGGTACTGACCCTATTTTGCCTCCTGGTAAAAATGTAGCTTTTTGTTATGGAGATATGCAATGGACTACAGGTGATGCTTCTGGTGGAACAAATGGATTTGGAGGTACGCCTTCAACAGTTGGTGTAAATAAGGGAGATGGAACTAACTTTATTCAAATTGGTCGTTTCGATAAAGTTGGAACGTCTTATGATGGCCCTTATGGTTTAAATGATGGTGTGTCTTTTTTAGATAATAAATCATATTTTTTCGATGTATGTGGTACAAATAATAACCTACCTCCAATTGTTCAAGATGCAACTGGTGGCGGTTCTGCTTGTGGAGATACTATTAAAATCTGTGCTTTAGGTGATACTTTAGTTTATACTACTACATTTTTAGCTCCAGAAAGTACACAATCAATTACCATAAATGGCAGTGCTCCTACTTTAGGAGGAAGTTTTCAGCCACTTGGAGTAACAACAAGTTCTGCAGGTACTTCAAATTACGCATGGATGGTTGTTGCTAGCCCTTCAGTAACAGGTGTTCATACAGTAATTGTAACGGGTACGGATAATGGAACTCCACCTTTATCAGCATCAGCAACTTATTTTATAAAAATTGAAAATTTAGTAGTCCCTCAGCCTACAATTGCTATTTCTCCTTCAGGCACTGTCTGTGCTACACCAGGAGCAACATTAAGTTTGTCAAATTGTGCGGCTTATGATAATGTTTATTGGAGTAATGGTGCTAGTGGTTGTTCAACTACAGCTAACTCATCAGGTATTTATTTCGTAACAGTTAAAAAAACGGGTTGTTTCAAATCTTCAGCTGATTCGGTTCAAGTATTTGCTAATCCGATTCCAGTGGTTTTTGGTCCTTTAAATTATTGTTCTCCAGCTACAAGTACAACATTGTCATTAAATCCTCCAACTGCAGGTATGGCTGCTTATGCTTCATACACATGGAGTCCAAGTGCTGTAAATACTGCTACTGCAGTTTTAACCAGTGGAGTAAAAACAGTTACGGTAACAGATGTCAATGGATGTCAAGGTTCAACCACCTTTACAATTTCTTCTTCTGCACCTACGGTAAGTATTACAGCAAGTCCAGCTTCTATTTGTGGAGCGGGAACAACAACATTAACAGCTTCTATATCAGGAGCTACAAGTTATAGCTGGTCAAATGGTGGTACTGCACAAACCACCACTGTTAATGTTGGAGGTGCGTATTCCGTTACAGTAGATGTCAATAACTGTATTGCTACTAAAACTATAAACATCAATATTAATCCAACGCCAACAGTTGTTATTCCTTCTAATGTTGGAATGTGTTCTGGTTCCTCTGCTACTGTTGGAGTAACGTCTTTTTCTCCTGCAGGTGCTTATACATATACTTGGAGTAATGGATCTAATGCTAGTTCTTTATCTATTACATCTCCTACAGTTCTTACGCTTCAAGTCACAAATGTGGCTTCAGGGTGTATCAGTACTATTTCTAATTCTTGCTCGGTTGTTGCAGCAGCAAATCCAACTGTAAGTATGTCAAGTACGCCAATTATTTTCTGTAATGGATCTAATGCTACATTAACACCTACAGTAACTGGTGGTACTCCAGCTTATAGTTATTCTTGGACTCCAGCTTCTTTAGGAACATCTTCTACAGCAACTACCTCAAGTCAAAGCGTGTTTTCGGTGTTAGTTACCGATCAAAATTTATGTACTGGAACAGCAACTGTAGCAACAGTTAAATCAAGCCCTTCAGTTTCTGTTTCGTCTCCAGATTATACTATTTGTCCTGGCGAATGTTCAGATATTAAAGCAGTTGGTACATCATCATTCACGCCATTTACGTATGCTTGGTCAAACAATGCATCATTTGTTGGTGATTCAACTTTAGCATGTAATTCAGGTATTGTAACAGTTACTATGACTGACGCTAAAGGCTGTACGGCGGTTAAAACGGCTACAGTTGTAGATGATATTGTTCCAGTTGCAAGCTTCACAGCTACTCCTCCATCACCTGTAACACCAGGTCAACTAATTAACTTTACAAGTACATCTACCATTTCTTCTGGTTCAATCACATCAACAGTTTGGACATTTGGTGATGGAAATGGCGCAAGTGGAAATCCTGTAACCCACGCTTACTCTAATGCAGGAACCTTCGCGGTGGTTTTAATGGTAACTAGTTCAAATGGTTGTATGGATACGGCTACTGTAAATTATGTAGTTGATGCTATTATAGAAAC
>JBBIUW010000022.1:0-13527 GCA_037440045.1 Sphingobacteriaceae bacterium | reverse complement strand
CGTCCAAAAGAAGGCCCAACGAATAAATACTCATTAAAGCACATTGTAAGTGCTGTAAGTAAATTAGTTGGAGTAGATGTTGCATTTGCAGATGATTGTATTGGCACTGATGCTTACACAAAATCAGCAGCATTAAAACCAGGTCAAGTTTTGTTATTAGAAAACTTACGTTTTTATAAAGAAGAAGAAAAAGGGGATGTTGCTTTTGCAGAGAAATTAAGTAAGCACGGAGATATCTATGTAAACGATGCATTTGGTACCGCACATAGAGCGCATGCATCAACAGCAGTAATTGCTCAATTTTTTAATTCTGATGCAAAATGTTTTGGATATGTGATGGCTGGTGAGGTAGCAAGTATTGATAAAGTAATAAATGGTGCCGAAAAACCATTTACAGCAATTGTAGGTGGCGCAAAAGTGAGCGATAAGATTTTAATTATTGAACAATTGATGGATAAAGCCAATAATATTTTAATTGGAGGCGGTATGGCATTTACATTTGTAAAAGCAATGGGTGGAACTATTGGGAAATCCTTATGCGAAGATGATAAATTAGAGTTAGCAAAAGAATTATTAGAAAAAGCAAAATCAAAAGGAGTAAGTTTATATATTCCTACTGATGCAGTGATTGCTGACAATTTTGCTAATGATGCCAATATTAAGGAGAGTGATATTAATTCAATTCCTGATGGATGGATGGGATTAGATATTAGCACTGGAACTATCAAAACATATAGCGAAGTGATTAAGAATTCAAAAACGATATTGTGGAATGGGCCTATGGGAGTTTTTGAAATGAGTAGTTTTGAAAATGGAACCAAACAAGTGGCATTTGCTATTGCAGAAGCAACAAAACTAGAAGCTTTTTCATTAATTGGTGGTGGAGACAGTGTAGCCGCTATTAATAAATATAATTTAGCAAGCCAAGTAAGCTATGTAAGTACAGGTGGAGGCGCCTTATTGGAGTATATAGAGCAAGGAAGTTTACCAGGAGTAAGAGCTATCGAAGCATAAAACTACATAATCACACAATTAAACGTTAATAAAATAAATTGGGCTTTTTGCTCATTAAACTTATATTTGAACATTACATAAATAAAACAAACATGGAATTATACTTAGATTCAGCAAACCTTAAAGAAATTGAAGAAGGTTTTAAATTAGGATTCTTAAATGGTCTTACAACAACACCTACCTTCATGCAAAAAGAAGGTATTACAGATATCGATGGAACGATTGTAAAATTAAGTAAAATGGTTCCTGTGCTTCAAATTGAAGCCTTAGGAAATTCTGCAGAAGAAGTTTTAGCAGAAGCAGAACGTCAGTTAGCTTTAGGATTAGACCCTAAAAAAACAGTATTTAAAATTCCTGTATCATTAGAAGGTGTTAGAGCTTGTAAAATGTTACGCGATAAAGGATATTTAGTAAACGTGCATTTAGTGTACACTTTACAACAAGCATACATGGCAATGCACGCTGGTGCAACTTATGTTTGCCCATTAGTTGGTCGTTTACAAGATCAAGGGCACGATGCTTTAGCTTTAGTTGAGCAATGCGTAAATGCTGTTGATTTATATGATTACGATACAAAAATTATGTTCTCTTCTGTACGTCATGCAGAGCACGTTCGTAACGCAATTAATGTAGGTGTTCACACAATCACTGTTCCATTAAAAGTAATGAAACAATTAACTGAGAACAACTTCACAACATTAGGAACAGATCAATTTATTCAAGATACTCGTTTAATGATGGTAAAAGTAAAAGAAGCAATTAAAGGAATTAATCCATTAGTTGCCGAAAATACTTCTGTGACTGATGCTATTGTTAAAATGACTGAATTTGGTTATGGTGCAGTAACTGTTACTAAAGCTGATGGAAGCATTAAAGGCGTATTTACAGATGGTAGTTTACGTAAATTAATTGGAGAAAAAGGAAGAGATATCTTATCTAAAAACTTATCTGATTTAGAATATCGTGAGCCAATTACCATTGATGGAAACGTGTTATTAAATGATGCAAATGTATTATTTAAGAAAACTAATGTTGATACGATAGTTGTAACAGACGGCGGTAAACCAGTAGGCATGTTAGATATCCAAGATATGAAAGGATAATTTTAATAACAAAATTCTAAAAGCCTTATCTCATTTTGATAAGGCTTTTTTTATAACTTTACTTTTCAAAAACACAACAAGTATGTCACACCTTACTCAACTATTTACAGAAATTGGCGGACAATTTATTACACCCGAAGCCGAATTAATGGAAAAATTAAAACACATCAAAGCATTTGTGTTTGATTGGGATGGTGTGTTTACAGATGGAAACAAAGATCATTTATTACAAAGTCGTTTTAGTGAGATAGATAGCATGGGAACAAACTTATTGAGGTTTTCATATTATTTAAATCACAAAACTATACCTACTACTGCTATTATTTCTGGAGAAAAAAACAGTGCAGCATTTACATTTGTTGACAGAGAGCGCTTTCATGCTTCCTACTCAAAGTTCGCCAATAAATTAGATGCTACAAAACATTTATGCGAAACCCATGGTATTAAACAAAATGAAATATGTTATGTGTTTGATGATGTTTTGGATTTAAGTTTAGCAGAAGTGTGTGGCGTGAGAGTTTTTATTTCTCGTAACGCCAATCCATTATTTAATGAATATGTGATTCGTCATTTTTTAGCTGACTATGTAACAGGAGCCACAAGCGGAAATGGTGCTGTGCGAGAAGCTTGCGAATTATTAATAGGATTGAATGGTAATTTTAATGAAGTGATTACAGAGCGTAAAAATTTCTCTGAAACTTATTCTAAATATTTAACAATGCGTAAAGGAACAACACCAACTTATTATACATCACAAGATGGAGTAGTGGTTGAGGTTAAAATGTAATCCATAATTTCTTTGGATTTATTTCTTTTTGATGTTTCAGTAATTTAATTCCTTCTATTGCTTTTTGTTTGTTTTCGGCAAACACAATAATAACCGCACGTTTGTTATTATCTAAAAAACTAATAACCATGTTTTTTTGAGTTGGAACAGTTACTAAGTTTTTAAAGATCAATTTTAGTTTGGCTAAATTTTGTATTTGATTTTTATGAATGATAATTACTTGAGTCTCTTTAGAATCTTTTATATTACTTAAAGAAGCTTTATCATTTATTGGAATTGAGGTATTACTGCTATATATTCTAAAGGCATTATGTAATACAGCTTCTATATCGTCTATTTCTTTAGTTGCATCGTCTTCAAAATAAATATCGGTAGTCATCATCAGTGGGTCAAAGTCATATGATGCTTTAGAAAACGTTTGTTCAAATATTGAGATTGCTTTGATAATAAACATTTTATCTATTTGTTTTTTACTATTTACGTATTCTTCAACTAACGGAAAAATGGCTTTTGCGTAGGCATTAATATAATCATCGCTATACCATTCTGATGAGTCTGTGTCTCCAGTTAATTCTTTGTAGGCATAACCATTTCCCAGAGCTGTAGCTAATGCTTCATCGATATAATGATATGCAAATTTAGTATAAGGAGTAATGGTATCTGTAAAAGCACTATCTAGTTGTTGCTGTAATAGTAAAGGTTGCTCTTCAAATAATACATGACTCATTTCATGCATGCCAATTGAAAGTAAGTCAAAAACATCTTCTTCATGAGTTAATACACCCATTTCTAAACAATTGGCATGTGGAGTAGCTGTAGTTTGTCCGCTACGGCCAATGATAGGATAAATAGCTAAATTAAAGGGAATGGATTTATCCCAACTGCTTCCATAAAACAATTTAAATTTTTCAAACAGGTCGTTTAATTTTGGTGTTAGTCCCTGCAATTCTCTCAGCCGATCATCGATGTTTGATTTATAGGAATTGTAAATAAACCGATCATAAAACGGTTCGGCTTCAGTTACAACATGTTTTAGTTTCAAGTAATCTAGGTTTGGATAAATTCCAATAATACGTTTCAAAAACTCTTCATTAGTATTTGATGAAATAGCAGCTACACAAAGTAAATCCCACGTTGAGGTAGTATGTTTTCTATTAAAAGGATATTGTTGTTTTACATAGTTGTAATCTAACTGTATGGATTGATACTCTTTTACTAAATTTTGAAACGTTATATCTTTTGCTAGAAAAGAGGTGTCTATTTGGTGTTTAAAAGTCACAGAAGTACCGTGGCCACCAATAGCTGTGTTTAAAAACTTGATAATAGCAAACGGCTTACTAAATTTGGTTTGTACTATTTGTTGACTAAAAGAAAAGCTACTAAATACAAAACAAAGAAAACACAATAAAAACAATCTCATTTTAAAAATATTGGTTTTTTATTTTTTGTATTTCAATGCCCACTCTTTTGCAAAGTACGTTAAGATGATTGACGCTCCAGCACGTTTCATGCTTAATAAGATTTCATCACGCACTCTGTCGCCATCAATCCAACCTTTAGCTGCAGCAGCTTTTACCATAGCGTATTCTCCACTCACGTTATACGCTGCTATAGGTAAATCAAAATTAGTGTTGAGGTCTTTAATAATATCTAAATAAGACAAAGCAGGCTTAACCATTAAAAAGTCTGCGCCTTCTTCTAAGTCTAATTGAGCTTCTATTAAAGCTTCCTTACTGTTTGCTGGATTCATTTGATAGGTTTTTTTGTCACCAAATTTTGGCGCACTATCCAAAGCATCTCTAAATGGTCCATAAAAAGCACTCGCATATTTAGCAGTGTAACTCATAATGCTTACGCCTGTATGCCCAGCCTCATCTAAAGCTTCACGGATATATCCAACACGTCCATCCATCATGTCGCTTGGTCCTATAATATCTATACCACAATCTGCTTGTGCAACAGCCATCTTCGCTAAAATATCTAAAGTCTCATCATTTACAATCTCTCCGTTTTTCACTAAGCCATCATGTCCATCGCTGCTATATGGATCCATAGCAACGTCTGTCATAATACATGCTTCTGGAAATTTCTTTTTAATTAATGCTAAAGTCTTTAAATACAAACCATTTTTATTAGTGCTTTCAGTTGCAAATTTATCTTTGTATTTGTCTGTTAAACTTGGGAACACATCAAAGGTAGTGATGCCCAATTTTAAACACTGTTCAATTTCCTTTAACATTAAATCAGGACTTAATCTAAAAATACCCGGCATTGATTTTACCTCTGATTTTTTATTTTTCCCGTCAATTAAAAACAGAGGGAAAATAAAATCATTTACGCTTACGTGATTTTCTTGAACTAAATTTCGAATAGCTTCTGATTTTCTGTTTCTACGTGGACGATGAGTAATCATGGTTTTTATATTAATGATTTATACTAATTTGATAGATGGTGATTGATATTTGCTAGCTCCTTTATACATTAAATACATACTAATTGCCATAAAAACATGGCTTAAATCCATATGATTAAACCATACTGAAAAGGCTAATTTAAATACATGGCAAAGAACTGCAAGTACTGCCACTCCAACACCATATATCATAAATAAACTAAGTTGTGATTTTGTTTTTTTGTAATGTATGTTTTCTAAAATAGTAACAATGAGAATTAACCCAAATGCGGAGTGAACTTCTACCACAACAAACGACCAAAAAGCAAACACCGAAATAAATGCAGCAACCACTTCTATCGAACAAATGATAACTAAGGTGTTAAATAATGATTTACTTATACTGTTTCGAGTATGGTATAAAGCTGCAAACTGCGCAAATGATGTTCCAAAAAGACCAGTAAACCAACCGTAAATTTTTGCTTCTTGTCCGAAGTAATAAAGAAAAGTATGCCCTATAAACGCAGCTACAATGGTTGAAATACCAGTTAGTAAAAAAAACCAACGGTATAGATTTAGTGCTTTATCAGAAGTGATATTTTTTGTTTTAAAAAAAGCGTATAAACATACTGCTACAAACAACAAATCAGTAAGTGTTGTAATAGGCTCATCAATTCTTAAATCGCCAAGATATATGGTTGGATTTTGAAAAGGGATCATTTATAATGTATGTAAAATAGCTCTGTATAAACCTAAATCATCAAATGAATGTGGTGTGGAAATTTGAGACTCGTTTACCTTAGCTTTTAATAATGATTTTTCGGTTGCTTCGCCCATAGCAACTATTTTTTGATGTGGATGAATTTTATTTTTTTCTAAATAAGATTCGGCATTACTTGGGCTAGTAAAAACTAATATATCAGTTGTTTCAGCTAC
This sequence comes from Sphingobacteriaceae bacterium, assembly GCA_037440045.1. Lineage (GTDB taxonomy): Bacteria > Bacteroidota > Bacteroidia > B-17B0 > Aurantibacillaceae > UBA4416. The sequence continues at coordinate 7,295 of JBBIUW010000022.1, read as the reverse complement.
TTCGTGAGGCACTTTTAATGCGGCATAAACTGGTAAATCAATACAATTTTGTTGTTTTGGGAATTGCCATTGAATGGTGCGCATGCTTTCGCGAGCCACAGGGAAAACCACTTTACCTAAACCAACGCGAGCAGAAAACTGTTTACCTACTAATTTTGTATCAGTGCTTTGTCCAATAAAATCAGCACGCAAGCCCAATTCACGAATGGCTTGAGAAGTAGATTTTCCAATGCATCCAATTTTAGTAGTTCCGATATCTGGTTTTTGCATAAAGAAAAACTCAACCGCATGTTTGCTGCTAAAAAACAACCAGTCGCTTTTTGGTAATTCTTTTATTGTTAATTTTTTTAAATCAATTAAGCTTTTACACTCTACATCAAAACCTAAATTATTTAACCATCTGTTTAAGTTATTGCTTTCATGCGCTTCGCGAGAGATAAAAACAGATTTAGTGCTAATGCGTTGTAAGTGTTCAACTATTTTTTCCGGCAAATCTTCTGTATTCGTTGTTTCGTAATACAATTGTTTTACCTGTGTGTTCCAAGCATCAGCTGCCGAAACCCATACTTTAAATAATTTTCTATCTTGATCATTCATTTCGGTGTCACAAAAAACACCTAGCGGTAATTGGCAACCACCATCTAATAAATTTAACACACGACGCTCGATATTAATGTTAATAATAACATCATAATCGCATACCGCATCAAACACATCACTTAACTTATAATCATCTTCACGAATTTGCCAAGCTAATACTCCTTGTGCTGGAGCAGGAACAAACTCTGATGTTTCTAATTGTTCAACTGTAAATTCAGACAAATCTAAATCTAAACGCTCTAATCCTGCAGCAGCAAGTATAATGGCATCATACTGACCTTCTTTTAATTTTTTAATACGAGTGGGTACATTACCGCGTAAGTCCGTAATTTCTACATCTGGTCTAAATGATAATAATTGTGATTTTCTTCTGGCAGATGAAGTGCCCACTTTAGCACCTTGTTTCAAATTAAATTTTTGAGTTGTGTCTTCTGCTTCATCACGCATAATTAACCAATCAGCAGGGTTTTCGCGAGAAGATACACCGGCAATCATTAATCCGTCTGGATTTTCGGTTGGTAAATCTTTATGAGAATGAACAGCAACATCAATGGTTTTATTTAATAAAGCCTCTTCTAATTCTTTTGTAAAAAAGCCCTTACCTTCTAACTTATCAAAACTAGTATTCCATTGTTGAGAGGTATCACCTTTTGTTTCGATAATTTTTATCTCTACTTCGTGACCTTGTTTTTCTAATAAATCTTTTGTGAAGTTAGCTTGCCAAAGTGCTAAATCGCTACCGCGTGTGCCAATGATAATCATAGTGATGTAATAAAATTAGAGGCTACAAGATAAGTTATTTTTTTGTCAGTTCGAGCGGAGTCGAGAACTTTTTTACTCGGAGATAAATTATAAATCTTCTTCTAAAAACACCTTCTTAGCTGTTTTAATAGCTAAAGCATTGTATTTTTTTTCCATGTAGCTCAATACTTTGTCTAACACTTCTTTCCCTTGTTGGTCTAGTGTATTCATTTCTTTGGCAAACACTTCGTTTAATGCTGTTTCTTTAATGTATTTAATTTGTTTTGGAATTTCGCCAAATGCTAATTCTATTTTACGTTCCTGAAACAATTGTTTAAACTCTTCAACTTTAGCATTAATAATAGCTCTACAAGCTTCTATTTCTCCTTCGCGTTTCAATAAATTATCGGCAGCTTGTTTTTTTAAGGATTCGATATCAATGTAATGTACATCATTTGATTCAATCACTTTAGCTTCAATATCTGCTGGAATTGCCAAATCAATAATTACTTTTTTTGAGGTATCATCGCCTAATAACGATTTATAAATATCGTTGGTTATAACAGCTCCTTGAGCAGCAGTACATGAAATCAATACATCAAAGCCTTCTTTAAAATCTTTGATGTGAGACAATTCACGAGCTTTGCCATTTAATTCTTTGGCTAGTTTTTCAGCGTTTTCTAAAGTTCTGTTAAATACTGTAAAGTTAGCGTATTGATGCTTTTTTAAATACTTGGCCATATTGGCATTCGTTTCACCAGCACCAACAAAAATAATACGGGCATTATTTTTAATACCTAAACTACGTAACTGACGGTATGCTAAAGACACTATAGAAACTGGGTTTTTTGCTATGTCAGTATCTGTATAAACCTGCTTAGCTGTTTCAATGGTTTGCTTAATTGCTAAACGAATAGTATCACCAGTTAGTCCTAACAAATTACAAAACTCATAAGCCTTGCGAACCTGAGTAATAATCTCTCTTTCGCCAACTACTAATGAATCTAATGATGCAGAAACCTCAAATAAATGATTTAGAGCGGTTTCGCCTTCATACGTTATTGTTTTCTCAATTAAAGCATTTAGTTCTTCTTTACTTAAACGAGAGTTAATAGAATAAAACAAGTCCGATAAAAACTCTGGAGCAATTTCTCTATCTGTATTTACAACAAATTCAACACGATTGCAGGTGCTTAAAAACATTAATTCTTTTAAATCCATTCTGATTTTTAAACCACCTAAATAATCTTGTTGGTGATTTTCATCTAAATGTAATTTCCCAATTAACTCTAAAGGAGCTAATTTGTGAGTAAGTGAAATTATTTTAAAAGCGTTCATAAATTCCGTATGTAAAGGTCGTAAACTCTTGTCTTTACTGTGTCATGGTATTGTCATAAGAAAAAATTTAAACTGATTCTAAATAAGAAATTGACCGATTTGTGCTTGTATTTGCACTATCTTTTATGTTACTTAGAGTATAAAATCTCATGTCATGCAAATTACAAGCTTTGAACAGTACCAAGATGAGTACAAAACATCAGTAGAAAATCCCGAATTGTTTTGGGAAAATATAGCCAACGAATTTACCTGGAAACAAAAATGGACTAAAACATTAGAGTGGAATTTTGAGGGACCAGATGTTAAGTGGTTTATAAATGGTAAGTTTAATATTACCGAAAATGCTATCGACAGACACTTAGCAACAAAAGCCAATCAAACAGCTTTTATTTGGGAACCTAATGCTACGGATGGAAAACACCGAGTAATCACGTATCAAAACTTACATGATGAAGTATGTAAAGTTGCCAATACCTTAAAATCACTTGGCGTAAAAAAAGGAGATAGAGTATGTATTTATATGCCTATGATTCCTGAAACAGTTTTTGCCATGTTGGCTTGTGCTCGTATTGGTGCTGTGCATTCTGTTGTATTTGCAGGGTTTTCATCATCGGCATTAGCAGGTCGTATACAAGATAGTGATTGTAAAGTAGTTTTAACTTCTGATGGAGCGTATCGTGGTGTAAAAGATATTCCGATTAAAGCAGTAGTTGATGAGGCATTGGAAACCTGTGTGTGTGTTGAAAAAGTTTTGATATATAAACACACAGGAACGCCTATTATTATCAATAATGAGAGAGATGTTATCTGGCAAGATGTAGTGCCAAATGCATCAAGCTCTTGTGTTCCTGAATTAATGGATGCTGAAGACATTTTATTTATTCTATATACTTCTGGTTCTACAGGTAAACCTAAAGGCGTGGTGCATACATGCGGAGGCTATATGGTTTATACTTGTTATACATTTCAAAATGTGTTTCAAATGAATTTGAATGCAGAATCAAAAGATTTGTTTTGGTGCACAGCCGATGTGGGTTGGATTACAGGACATTCTTATATTGCTTACGGTCCATTATTAGCAGGAGCAAGCTCAGTAATATTTGAAGGGGTTCCAACTTTTCCAGATGCAGGACGTTTTTGGCAAGTAATTGATAAGTATAAAGTAACCCATTTTTACACAGCACCAACAGCGATTAGAGCGTTGGAAGCTGCGGGGTTAGATTTTGTGAAACCATACAAATTGGATTCATTAAAAGTATTAGGTAGCGTTGGAGAGCCTATTAATGAAGAAGCTTGGCACTGGTACAATAAAAACATAGGCAAAGAAAAATGCCCTATTGTAGATACATGGTGGCAAACCGAAACAGGTGGTATTTTAATTTCATCGTTAGCAGGTGTAACACCTTCTAAACCTAGTTATGCCACATTACCAATGCCTGGCATTCAGCCGTTGTTAGTAGACGACAAAGGAAATGAAATATTAGGTAATGAGGTAGAAGGAAATTTATGCATCAAATTCCCTTGGCCATCAATGATTCGTACAACGTATGGAGATCATGCTCGTTGTAAGCAAGCGTATTTTGAAACCTATCCAGGATTATATTTTACAGGAGATGGTTGCAGAAGAGATGAAAATGGATTTTATAGAATTACAGGTAGGGTAGATGACGTGATGAATATTTCGGGGCATCGTATTGGAACAGCAGAGGTAGAAAGTGCTATTAATACACATGCTGATGTGGTAGAAAGCGCAGTTGTTGGATATCCACATGATATTAAAGGACAAGGTATTTATGCTTATGTAATTGTGCCATCAACTACAAAAAATCATGATAATTTACGTAAGGAGATAATTGCTGAGGTAAATAAAATTATTGGGCCAATTGCCAAGCCAGATAAAATTCAAATCGTAAGTGGTTTACCAAAAACACGTAGCGGAAAAATTATGCGTCGTATTTTGCGTAAGGTTGCTGAAGGCGATGTAAGTAATTTAGGGGATACGTCTACATTACTTGATCCATCTGTTGTAGACGAGATTGTAAAAGGAAAATTGTAATCATAAAAAAGCCCCGAAGGAATCTTCGGGGCTTTTTTATTGTTGTATGTTTTAATGGTTATGAAAACGCATTAAATCCAGTTACATCCATACCTGTAATTAATAAATGGATATCATGAGTTCCTTCGTATGTAATTACTGACTCTAAGTTCATCATGTGACGCATAATAGGATATTCTCCTGTAATACCCATACCACCGTGTATCTGACGTGCTTCACGAGCAATTTGTAAAGCCATGTTTACATTGTTACGTTTAGCCATTGAAATTTGAGCAGGAGTTGCACGGTTCTCATTTTTTAACTGACCTAAACGGTAAGTTAATAATTGAGCCTTTGTAATTTCTGTAATCATTTCTGCTAATTTTTTCTGTGTTAATTGGAAACCTCCAATTGGTTTACCAAACTGACTACGCTCTTTACTGTAACGTAATGCGCTATCATAACAATCCATAGCAGCACCAATTACACCCCAAGCAATACCATAACGAGCAGAATTTAAACAGCCTAGAGGCCCTTTTAACCCTTTGATTGTTTGGAAAATATTTTCTTTTGGAACTAATACATTATCAAATACTAACTCACCCGTTGCACTAGCACGTAAACTCCATTTACCGTGAGTTTCAGGAGTTGTAAAACCTTTCATGCCTCTTTCAACAACTAATCCGCGAATATCGCCAGCTTCATCTTTTGCCCAAACTACTGCGATATCAGCAAATGGCGCATTACTAATCCACATTTTAGCACCATTTAATACAACGTGTTTTCCATCACCAGCATCTTTAAAGTTAGTTAACATACCAGCAGGGTTACTTCCATGGTCTGGCTCTGTTAAACCAAAACAACCCATTAAATCACCTGTTGCTAATTTTGGTAAATATTTACGTTTTTGTTCTTCGCTTCCGTAAGCATAAATAGGATACATTACTAATGAACTTTGAACAGATGCTGTAGAGCGTAAGCCACTATCGCCACGTTCAATTTCCTGCATGATAATACCGTATGATATTTGATCTAATCCTGGTCCGCCATATTCTGTTGGAATATAAGGTCCAAACGCACCGATTTCTGCTAAACCTTTAATCCAATGTTTTGGGAACTCCGCTTTTTGAGCATATTCTTCCACTGTTGGAGTTACTTCTTTTTTAACCCATGCACGAGCTGTATCTCTAATCAGCTTATGCTCATCGGTTAATAATTCATCCATTAAATAGTAATCGTGTGCTTGAAAATTATCTGTAGCCATTTTATATATTTTTTAAGGTGCGTAATATTACAAAAAACCTATTGAACCCACAAAATAAAAGCCGATGATTATCAGGCTCTTGTCTAAAAACAAAAAAGCCCCGCAAAGGTTGCAGGGCTTTTTTAAATATATTTTATTTTTAGTGGTGAGCTGGAGCGTGTTCTTCTGCTTTTACCGGAGTAGCAACATGAGCAGTAGTATCTGCTTTTACTGTTGTATCAGCAACTGCTGTATGTTCGTCTGTTTCAACAGCTTCTAAAGGAGCTGTTGCTTCTGCGCCATGTCCTTCTGTTGCCTGACCTGAGTGATCCCCAGACTCGCATTTTTTCATGCACTCTTCAGAACAATCTTCTTTGCATTCGCAAGAACCGTGATGTTTGTTATCACAAGTACTAACAGCTAATAAAATAACTAAGATTGTAACTAATCCTAAAATTAATGGTGTACGAAATGCAACTGGTTTTGCTTCGTGAGAATGATTGTCGTGATCGTGATGAGAACTCATAATAATGTGTTTAATTTTTGGGTAAAAATAATTGAATTATTCATTATACAAAACTATTGTATCGAAATTTTTATCGATTGTTTGCCTTCTAAATTAGACAGATTCAAAATATAAATACCTTTTGCTAATGAACTTACGTCTATTTTATGTTGATTTAATATTTCTAAATTATGAGAAAGTTCTTTTGATAATACAGTTTTGCCTTGTAAATCAATAATATTAGCACTTACAGCACTATTACTTTTAGGAACAACAACTGTTAATAATTGCGATGCTGGATTTGGGTATGCTAATACATTTAAAGAATTAGAATGTTCTTTTATACCAACAGGATCAAAATAAAAATCTCTGTATCTTGCTCGTGTTGGTGTAAAGTTGGTTCCATTGAGTGTTCCAGAAACGTCAAAATAAGGGATATGCTCAGATAAAGTTAACCATTGGTAACTTCTTTGATAGTTTGGAAAACCAAAAGAAAAACTTTGATTTCCAAGAACAGGAAGTGTAACAGTGCCTTTGATTGTATCCATTGAATATTGAGTAGTTACAACTCTTAAACAAGTAACTGTTCCGTGCGGTGTAGCAATTGTTCCCCAGCCATCAGCTTCAGTAATGCGATACCCTTGTTTAATGTATTGAAAAGGAATTAATGTATTTGTAAGTGTAGAAAATCGGAATGTACTTGAATCTCTGTCTTGATAATTTAATGGCGAAAAATATAATTCATCTTCGTTACTGTAAAAGTTAGGAACAGGAATACCATTAATTTTTAATCCTAACCCTTCTGCTATAAATTTGTTAGGCCCAAGCATAGG
>JBBIUW010000021.1:0-13677 GCA_037440045.1 Sphingobacteriaceae bacterium | reverse complement strand
CTTTGAAAAAAGCAGTAGCTGATGGTATTATTGATGTGATTGTGAGCGATCATAATCCTCAAGATATTGAAAGCAAAGATTTAGAGTTTGATTTAGCAGATAATGGAATGGTGGGTTTAGAAAGTTGCTTTGGCGTAGCAAATGCTGCTCTTTCTTCAAAAGCCTCATTAGAAACTGTAATTGATACGTTAACTAAAAATCCTCGTGCTGTATTAGGCTTAAAAGAAGTTCCTGTAAAAGAAGGTGAAGAAGCTAATCTAACAATCTTTAATCCTGCTAAAAAATTCGTATTCGAAAAATCACACATAGTTTCTTCTAATAAAAATTCTGGCTTTATAGGTAAGGAATTAAAAGGAGAAGTAATTGCAGTGATAAATAACGATAAGCTTTTAAATTAAAAACTCACCCCAAAGCTTATTCCTCCCCAAAACTGAAAGTAGTTGGAGTGAAAACCTTCAGCATCGTTACTCATCACCACAGGTGTTAATCCAGCTCTGATCCGCAGCGCCAAACACTAAATAAAATATTTTCCCAAAAATAATTATCAGGTTGGTTTGGTCTTTCGTTATATCGGCGTTGAAGTGTGGCGCCAAGTCCTAACTCCAGATGATGAGGGTTTTTAAATAAAATAAAGTTGTTTTCTAAAATATATTGTTGCTCAATGTAAATGCCATTAAAATGTGGAGCAAATCCAACTCTGCCGCTAAGTTTTAGCTTTTCCTTATAGTAATAAATTCGGTCAAAGTTTAATGAATATAAGCCTGCATTTCCACCTAATTCAATAAATCCAGCGTTTTTTGCAGGATGTTTACTGTAATCTCGAGGAGTAGGTGTTGCATAATCGTCTTGCGCCTCACTGTAATAAGCAGAAAAAAGACAAAAAGCCAAAACAAGTATGTTTTTGAACGAAATCAATACTCAAACTTACAAATTAAAACAAAACCACAATTATTAATTAAATGTTAAAATCTTAATAGGGTAAAAGTCTATCAAAGCGCTATCTTTACCAAGTTTGTTTTTTTGTTTCCTATTGTTTGAAAACAACCAAACAAACTCATAACATAAATATGAAAGATACATCTATAAAATCCGTTTTAATTATTGGTTCTGGTCCTATTATTATTGGGCAAGCATGTGAGTTTGATTATTCAGGTTCGCAGTCGGCAAAAAGTTTAAGAGAAGAAGGTATTGAGGTAACTCTTATCAATTCCAATCCTGCAACTATTATGACTGATAAAGTAACTGCTGATCACGTTTATTTATTGCCTTTAGAAGTTAAATCAATTATTAAAATTTTAGAGGAACGTAAAATAGATGCTGTATTGCCAACTATGGGTGGTCAAACAGCATTAAACTTAGCATTAAAATGCGATGACTTAGGTGTTTGGGAAAAGTATGGTGTGAAAATGATTGGCGTTGATATCGATGCTATTAAAGTAACAGAAGATAGAGATTTATTCCGTGCCCGTATGGTGGAAATTGGAGTAGGAATGGCTCCGTCAAAAATTGCCAAATCATTTTTAGAAGGTAAATCTATTGCGCAAGAGTTTGGTTTTCCATTGGTTATTCGTCCTTCGTTTACACTTGGCGGAAGTGGTGGTTCTGTGGTTTACAAAAAAGAAGATTACGATCATTTATTAAATAGAGGCTTACAAACATCTCCAATTCACGAAGTATTAATTGATAAAGCAGTATTAGGTTGGAAAGAGTACGAATTAGAATTGTTGCGTGATAAAAATGATAACGTAGCCATTATTTGTTCTATCGAAAACTTTGACCCAATGGGTGTTCACACAGGAGATAGTATTACTGTGGCACCGGCTCAAACATTAAGTGATAGCACCTATCAAAAAATGCGTACTATGGCTATCAAAATGATGCGCAGTATTGGTAATTTCTCTGGTGGTTGTAACGTTCAGTTTGCAGTAAGTGATGATGAAAAAGAAGAAATTATTGCTATTGAAATTAATCCACGTGTATCTCGTTCTTCTGCATTAGCAAGTAAAGCAACAGGTTATCCAATTGCACGTATTGCTAGTAAATTAGCTATTGGTTATACATTAGATGAATTGCAAAATCAAATTACCAAACAAACTTCTGCTTACTTTGAGCCAACATTAGATTATGTGATTGTGAAAATCCCTCGTTGGAATTTTGACAAATTCAAAGGTTGCAATCGTGAGTTAGGTTTCCAAATGAAATCGGTTGGAGAAGTAATGGCAATTGGTCGTTCGTTTCAAGAAGCCTTACAAAAAGCTTGTCAATCATTAGAGATTAAACGTAATGGTTTAGGAGCAGATGGAAAAGAAAATACCAATCAAGCCGAATTATTAGCAGGCTTAGAGCGTCCAAGTTGGAATCGTTTGTTTATGATTTATGATGCCATGAAGTTAGGTATCTCTATCAAAACCATTCAAAAGTTAACACGTATTGATATGTGGTTCTTAGAGCAAATCGAACAAATGATTGCTTTAGAACATGAAGTTTCAAAATATAGATTATCAGATATTCCAAGAGATTTATTATATGAAGTAAAACAAATGGGTTACGCCGACAGACAAGTGGCGCATTTGTTACGTTGTTTAGAAAGCGAAGTATATAATAAGCGTAAAGAAATGAACATCAACCGAGTATTCAAAATGGTTGATACTTGTGCTGCAGAGTTCGAAGCAAAAACCCCTTATTACTATTCATCTTTTGAGGATGAGAATGAAAGTATTAGAACCGATAAAAAGAAAGTCATTATTTTAGGTTCTGGTCCAAATCGTATTGGACAAGGTATTGAGTTTGATTATAGTTGCGTACATGGAGTTTTAGCAGCGAAAGAAATGGGATATGAAACCATTATGATTAACTGTAATCCCGAAACCGTTAGTACAGATTTTAGTACAGCCGATAAATTATATTTTGAGCCAGTATTCTGGGAACATATTTACGACATTATCTTGCACGAAAAACCAGAAGGTGTTATTGTTCAATTAGGCGGACAAACAGCTTTAAAACTAGCAGAAAAATTAGAGCGTTACGGAATTAAAATTATTGGAACTGATTTTAAATCATTGGATTTAGCTGAAGATAGAGGAAGATTCTCTAATTTATTAAAAGAAAATAATATTCCTTACCCGAAATTTGGTGTGATTACAGATGCAGAAGAAGCGATTACGTTATCAAAGGAATTAGGTTTCCCATTATTAGTTCGTCCGAGTTATGTACTAGGCGGGCAATCTATGAAAATTGTGATTAACGAAGAAGAGTTAGAACAACATGTGGTTAAATTATTAAACGATTTACCAGGTAATCAAGTGTTGTTAGATCACTTTTTACAAGGGGCTATCGAAGCAGAATCTGATTCGATTTGTGATGGAAAAGATGTTTACACAATTGGTATGATGGAACATATTGAACCTGCGGGTATTCACAGTGGTGATAGTTATGCAGTATTGCCAACGTTTGATTTATCTGAAAATGTGTTGAAGCAAATGGAAGAATATACTAAAACTATTGCCGTTGCTTTAAACACAGTTGGTTTATTAAATATTCAATTTGCTATTAAAGATGAGGTAGTTTATATTATCGAAGCAAATCCTCGTGCATCTCGTACTGTTCCTTTCATTGCAAAGGCTTACGATGAACCGTATGTAAACTATGCTACTAAAGTAATGTTGGGCGCTAAAGTAAAAGACTTTGATTTTAAACCTAAGAAAAAAGGTTATGCAATTAAAATTCCAGTATTTAGTTATGAGAAATTCCCTGAGATTCAAAAAGAATTAGGTCCTGAAATGAAATCAACTGGAGAAGCGATTTATTTTATTGATAGTTTACAAGATGAGTATTTCCAAAACATTTATAGCGAGAGAAATTTATATTTAAGTAAGTAAGTTGTTAAAAAATGATTTTTATAAGTGTCTTTTTTATAATGCTACAATTTATAGCAAAAATGTGTATTTTTAATTTATAATTTTATATTAAATAAATGGAAATTAAAAAAACAATAGCTGCAATTGGCTTTAGTGCCAAAGAAAATGCATCGGATATTTATATTAAAAAATATGCGAATAACTACGCTATTGAAATTAATTTTAAAAAAGAAATCATTAACTATGGAAACAAAATAGTTAGTGAAAGTAAAGCCACCCAAAATTTTTCACAAGCAGAAAATTTTGTTGTTTTAGAATGCGTTAATCGTTTACTTGAAAGAGGCTATAAACCCGAAAATATAATTCTTGAACCCACATGGAAATTGGGGCGCCAAGAAAAAGGAAGACTTGATATTTTAGTGAAAAAGGGAGGGAAGGCTTATTTGATGATAGAGTGTAAAACTTTCGGAAAAGAGTTTGATGATGAACTGAAAAATATGAAAAAAGATGGTGGACAGCTTTTTTCGTATTTTCAACAAGATAAGAATGCTGAAATTTTAATGCTTTATACATCAAAAATAGATAAAAATGGAATTTTTTATCAAAATGAGATTGTAAAAATTGAGAAAGAATATAGACGTGCCGCAAGCGTAAAAGATTTTTACGAATTATGGAGCAAAACAACTAAACAACAAGGTGTTTGGGAAAATGAACCATATGATTTTAAAAGTAATAAATTTACAAAAGCAGATTTAATAGAGTTAAACGAAGAGGCAAGTACAAAAATATTTCATGAGTTTGCCTCAATTCTCCGCAAACATTCAGTTTCCGATAAGCCTAATGCGTTTAATAAAATATTTAATCTTTTCTTGGCTAAATTATACGATGAAGCTAAAGGTGATGGAGATGAATTAGATTTTCACTGGAGAGAAGGTGATAATCCTGTTGATTTCCAAGTTCGATTAATAAACTTACACAGAGATGGTCTTTTTGCATTTTTACAAAAAGAAATAGAAGGAATTGATGAAAAGGATTTTAAAGCAAATTCAACCGAAGAACTTCTTGAAAAAAAGAAAAAAGTTTTAAAGTTCAATAATATACTTGCAATAAAAGAAGTTTTAGATGATGCTAGTTTTGATGAGAATCATAGAGTTTTAAAAGATGTTGTAAAGCTTTTAGAAAAATATCAAATCCGTTATCCAAGAAAGCAGCAACATTTATCAGATTTCTTTGAGAAATTACTAACTACTGGTTTAAAGCAAGAAGTTGGGCAATATTTTACACCACCACCAATTACAAAATTTATTGTTCGTTCGTTACCTATAAAAGAAATGATTTTAAATGAAGCTAATAATCAAGTGGCAAAACTACCTGCTGTAATTGATTATGCAGCTGGTAGTGGGCATTTTATTACGGAGGCGATGGAAGAATATCAAGATGTTATTAATACTATCAATATTAATAAAGACATTAAATTTCCTATTGCAAAAAAAGAAGTTGCTTCATGGCAAGCTGACCCTTATAATTGGGCTGCAAAATATGTTTATGGAGTTGAAAAAGATTACCGTTTAGTTAAAGTAGCAAAAGTAGGTTGCTACTTTTATGGAGATGGTGTTGCTCAAGTTATTCACGGTGATGGTTTAGATAGTTTTGAAACTTCTAAAACCTACAAAGGATTATTAAAAGAAAATACTAATCTTGAAGATTCTACGAAAGCTAAATTTTCATTGGTTTTATCAAACCCACCTTATTCTGTGGACGACTGCAAAGATGATTTAGAATATATTGGCGCACAAAATGATTTTACTTTACATCCTTATTTAACTAATAATAGTAATGACATTGAATGCCTTTTTGTAGAAAGAACTAAACATTTATTAAAAGACGATGGAATTGCCGCCCTCGTTTTACCGGTTTCTTTTTTAAACAATGGGGGCATTCAAACCAAAGCAAGAGAAATAATTTTGCAAAATTTTAAGATAGTTTCCATTGCAGAAATGGGTGTCAGTACTTTTATGGCAACCAAAACTAAAACTGTTATTTTATACATAAAAAGAACGAATAATCAGCATAGTGTTAATTTAAAAAATTATATAAATAAATTTTTTACGGAATGGATAGATAACAACCCACCAGAGCCTTATAATAATATTGAAAAACCAATCTCAAAATATGTAAATCATGTATGGGAAAGTATTTCATTTGATGATTTTGTTTCTTTGTTGAAAAAGGAACCAACTAAAATAATAACCGAACACGAATTTTATAAAGAATATCGTAAAAAAATTAAAGCGAAAAAAGAAACTGAATTTTGGGATAAATTGATTGAAATCGAAAAAGATAAGTTATTACATTTCATAATTATTTACAATCAAAAAAATATTGTTTTAGTAAAAAGTGGCGAAAAAGATGCTGAAAAACAATTTTTAGGTTTTACCTTTTCAGACAGAAGAGGAAGTGAAGGAATGCACTCTGTTTTAGCTGGAAAAACTATTGACCAGAGTACTCAACTATATAATGTTGATGACCAAAATGATGTTTCAAAAGCAAGCACCTACATTTATAAGGCTTTTTTAGGCAATACTAATTTAGAAATAGCTGAAAGTCTAAAAGATAACATTTCTTATGTGGATTTGTTAGATATGATAACTTTTGATAGGGCCGAATTTAAAAAAGATATTTCTTTATCTATTAAAAATAAAATTCGGTATGAAAAAATCTGGAATACAGAAAATTTAGTTTTTCTTTCAGAAATATCTGAAATTAAAAAAGGTACATCTATAACAAAAGAAAACACAGAAAAAGGAAACATTCCTGTTATTGCTGGCGGTCAAGAACCTGCATACTTTCATAATCAAGCAAATCGTAATAAAAATGTGATTACAGTAAGTGCTTCTGGTGCCTATGCTGGTTTTGTAAATTATTTTGACTCCCCAATTTTCGCTTCAGACTGCAATACAATTGTTTCAAAAGATGAAAAAAAACTTTCAACAAGGTTAATTTATTTATTTTTGAAAGCTATCCAAAATGAAATTTATAATTTGCAAAGAGGGCAAGCACAGCCACATGTCTATGCAGATGATTTAGCGAAAATTAAAATCCCACTTCCATCTTTAGATGTTCAAAAAAAGATAGTTTCAGAAAATGAAGCCCTAGAAATAAAAGAACAAAAAGCAAAAAAAGAAATTGAAAAAGGCAAAGAAGCGATAATGAACTTGTTCAATCAAGCAGAATCAAAAGCAGATAAAATAGTTAGATTAAGTGATGAAAATATTTTTCAAGTTTCTATTGGGAAAAGAGTGCTTAAAAATGAGTTTGTAGAAAATGGTAAAATCCCTGTTTATAGTGCAAACGTTATAGAGCCTTTTGGAAATATAGATAAATTATTAATAGAAGATTTTAGTAACCCATCTGTTTTATGGGGAATTGACGGTGATTGGATGGTAAATTATATCCCAAAAGATTACCCATTTTATCCAACAGATCATTGTGGAGTTTTAAGAGTAAAAGATGGTTCTATAAATGAAAAATATTTAGCATTTCTTTTAGAAAAAGAGGGCAAAGCATTTGAATTTTCAAGAACCAAAAGAGCGTCCATTGATAGAATCCAAGGAATAAAAATTGCAGTTCCTCCAATCTCAGAACAGAAAAAAATAGTTTCTGAAATTGAAAAAATTGAGAAAAAGATTGAAGTATTAGAAAAAGAACTGGCTTTAATTCCTCAACAAAAACAAGCTGTTTTAAAAAAGTATTTGTAAATAAATTTTGTTAAATATGACTTTTGTTTGTTTTGATAAATAATTTGCGTTTTAACTTTACGGTACCAGCGCTATTAATTTAACAATAGTCTTTAAGCGCGAGACAATAACTTGATAATATGAAAAAAAGAATTTTAACTGTTGCAGTTGCTTTAATAGCAGGTTCATTAACAACATTGAACGCACAAACAGAGCCCAAAAAAACAGAAGGTAAAAAAAGTGAAAAAAGTGAGGAGCACCGAAAAGATGGTGAGCATCACAAAGGTGATAAGGAAGAGCATCATAAAGAGGATAAAGATGGAGAGGATAAAGATGGAGAACATAAAGATGGAGAACATAAAGGAGACCATCATGGGCATTCAAAAAGTGATTCAACTAAAGTGCATGCTGAAAGTGATAAAGATGAGCATCATGGAGAACATCATCACGGTGATTCAACTAAAGTTCATAACGAACATAAAGGAGATCATAAGGGGGAGCACAAAAATGATTCTACTAAAGTAAAAGGAACTAAACCTAATCCAAAAAACAAACCAGAGTCAAAAGGAAATAAAAAGCATGCAACTACTAAATAAACTAAGAGCCGCTAAAACTAGCGGCTTTTTATTTTCAGAAAATAAAGGGCACAAAAAAAGGGTAAGCTACTTTCATCGCACCGCTCAACCATCTACCCTTGCTATGTTCCCATCCTGGGGGATTTGACAGGAGCTGGTCGTGAAAGACTTACCCGCCGCAAAAGTATATAATTTATTCGATTAATTACATAATTTTGATAAAAATTATATCTTAAGTATATTTAGGCTTTGATTAATCACACTCTATGAATATTTCAGTTGTTATACCATTATTTAACGAAGAAGAATCTTTGCCAGAACTTCACGACTGGATTAAACGTGTGATGGATGAAAACCATTTTACCTACGAAATTTTATTTGTAGATGATGGTAGCAAAGACAAATCTTGGCAAGTCATAGAATCATTAGCCGCTAAAAATCATTGTGTTAAGGCCTTAAAATTCAGACGTAATTATGGCAAATCGCCTGGCTTACATGTTGGTTTTGAAGCCGCTCAGGGAGATGTAGTTATTACTATGGACGCTGATTTACAAGACTCTCCAGACGAAATGCCAGAATTATATCATATGATTACATCTGGAAATTACGATTTAGTGAGTGGTTGGAAACAAAAACGTTTTGATAATACTTTTACTAAAAATATTCCTTCGAAACTTTACAATTGGACGAATAGAAAAATATCAGGTATTAAGCTACACGATATGAATTGTGGTTTAAAAGCATATCGAAAAGAAGTTGTAAAAAGCATTGAAGTGTATGGAGAGATGCATCGCTTTATTCCTGTGTTGGCTAAAAATGCTGGATTTTATAATATTGGTGAAAAAGTTGTTCAGCATCAGGCTCGTAAATATGGGGTTAGTAAATTTGGTTGGGACAGATTTATCAATGGATTTCTAGATTTACTAACTATCACATTTTTATCGAAATTTGGTAAGCGTCCAATGCACTTTTTTGGTTTAATAGGCACATTAATGTTTATTGTAGGGTTATTTACAACTCTTTATTTAGGAGTAGATAAATTTTATCATGTGTTTATTATTCATAAAGCAGCAAGACTATTAACAGACAGACCTTCTTTTTATATAGCATTAACCTCTATGATTTTGGGAACTATGCTGTTTTTAGCAGGTTTTATAGGCGAATTAATTTTAAGAAATTCAACTGACAGAAATAATTATTTGTTCGAGAAAAAAATCAACCTTTAGTTCATGCAAGAAGAACAGCCCAAGAGAAAGCCCCGAACGCCTCTCTCTCAAGAAGAGTTGTTTTATGTTAAGGAAATTAAAAAACTAAAAGAATTAAAACGCGTGGCAGATTTTAAAGCCACTAATTTTTATAAAGTTTTAAATCGTACTAACATTGTTTTAGCTGGCTTTTTATCGTATTGTGTTTTAAGCGTTTTAATATGTTGTTACTGGCAAGAAAACATAATAGCTAAATTACATTGTTCATACGGAGATTTTAACCTACAGTCAAATAAACGTACAATTGATGAAATTGAAATCACAACCAAAAAAGGCGAATCTTTAACTATACAAACCGATGAGCTTTTTCAAATTCCTGAAGAAAATCAAGTATTTTATATAGGACGAGATTTGATTTTTGGTAAAGTAATAAAAGTGAAATTGGCTTTCGACGACCGTTCATTTTGGCAAATATATACCTATCCTGCATTTACCGTTACAGTATTTGCCTTATGTATGGGTTTTTTCATTTATAAAGTAAATAAGCATTTAAGTGTAAATGGGTTACTTACAGTGTTTGGATTATTTGCTCTAGCAAGTTTATATTTTATTTTGATATAGAAGATTTTGCTCTTATAAGATTACGTATTCTAAAAAACAAAGCAATGGCTACAAAACCTAGTCCAATACTTAAGGCTAGCCATACTCCGTAAACTTTATATCCCATTGTAAAAGCAAAAACGTATGATAACGGGAGTGAAATTATCCAATAGCCAATAAATGCAATGTAGGTAGGGTATTTGTAATCTTCCAATCCTCTCAATACACCAATAGCTACCACTTGTGTGCCGTCAAACAACTGAAATAAAGCAGCAACTAGTAATAGTTTGGAGGCAATAATAATGATTTCGTGATCGCTGCTAAAAACTTTTGGTAGTATTGTGTTAAAACACACAAATAATAATGCCATGCACCCCATAGTTACTAATACTGATTGATAAGAAGTTTTAATGGCAAGTTTTAAATTTTCTAAATCATCTTTGGCGTAATAATTTCCAATTCTAATAGTTGTAGCGCTTCCAATACCGCTTGCAAACATATAAGTAAACGCCGCTAAACTAAGGGCTATGCCGTGTGCGTCAATTTGTTCCTTGCCAAAAACACCAGCCATTAAACCCGCTATTGCAAAAGCTGCAACTTCAAATGTAAATTGTAGGGCAGAGGCTAAGCCATCTTTTAACATTGGCCAAAAGTGTTGAGCGTTAATTTTAGCTTCATTATAATATTTTGCAAATGAGTTAACTGAAGGATGTTTAAATACAAAAATTAAAAAGCCAATACCCATAAAGACACGGGCTATAAAAGTTGCCCAACATGAACCCATATAGCCCAATTCGGGCAAGCCTGCTTTGCCATAAATCAACATGTAATTTAAAATAATGTTTAATAGATTCCCTCCAACGCTTATGTACATAGCAGCTTTGGTGTTGCTCAATCCTTCGGTATATTGTTTACAAACAAAAAATAAGGCTACTGGAATAATTGAAAAAATCAATACATCAAAAAATGGAATGGCAAGTTTAACTACATCTTCCGGTTGTTGCATATAACCCAATAATGGAGATGAAAAAAACAAAATGATAAATAGCACAATTGCCGTCAACATATTAATGAAAAGCGAATTTTTAAACAATGACGCTTTTTCTTTTTCATTTTGATTAACATCTGCATCGGTAATGGCAGGGGTTAATACATAACTCATACCTATGCTAAATACTAATAAAATCACATATAAGTTATTAGATAAAATGCCAGCTGCCTGTTCGGTTTTCCCTAATTTCCCTAAAAAAATATTATCTACCATTCCCGTGATAATATGCCCAATTTGGGTTAAAATCAAAGGAATAGATAAAGAAATGGTTTCTTTAAGATGAGTATTTTTTAGTGAATTGTTCACGGGGTGCAAATCTACTGATTTAATTGAGATGAGATATGAGGTGTTTGATTCAATATGGTTAAATTTGATTCATAATTTAAATAAATATGGAAGAAAATTATAAATCTGTGAGATACTCTCAAACTATACTTACCGAATTAATGATACCGTCTTATGCCAATTTTGGTGGCAAAATTCATGGAGGAATATTATTGTCTTTGATGGATAAAGTAGCGTATGCTTGCGCTTCTAAGCATGCTGGGAGTTATTGTGTAACAGTTTCGGTAGATAATGTTGAGTTTTTACAACCTGTTGAGGTAGGCGAAATGGTTTCTATGTTTGCTTCCGTTAATTATGTAGGTAATTCTTCTTTAGTAGTTGGAATAAAGGTTATTGCAGAAGATTTTAAGTTAGGATCTGTAAAGCATACTAATACATCTTACTTTACTATGGTTGCTAAAAACGACGAAGGGCAAGTTATTCAGGTTCCGGGCTTAATTCTAGAGTCTAAAGAAGAAGCCAGACGTTTTTTGGAGGCAATCAAACGAAAAGAATTAAAGAATACGTACAAAAAGGAGCTCAATAATGCTAAAACGCTTCTTGAAGTGGATTCCAACAAACATCTTTTTTCTAAAGAACGATGTAAAATCGCCTTTTAAGACCCTTTCATTTGACTTAATTTATTGAGTGATATTTTAGCAATGCCCTGCTTTCCTCGTAAAATTGTTATTATATTTGTGCTTTTACAAAACCTTCGTGATGCAACGTGTGACTTTAAAAGATAAAACTTTTGTTCCTTATATTACTTCTGATAAAATTTCAGCAAGTGTAAAACAGCTAGCCCAAAAAATTAATACGGACTTAGTAAATGATATGCCCTTATTTTTAGTGGTACTAAATGGCTCGTTTATGTTTGCGGCTGATTTATTAAAAGAAGTTACTATTCCTTGCGAAATATCTTTCATTAAATTGGCTTCGTATCATGGAACTACCAGTACAGGAACCGTTACAGAAATGATAGGTTTAACAGATGAAATAAAAGGAAGAACTGTGGTTGTGGTAGAAGATATTGTTGATACTGGTGTAACACTTGAAAAATTAGTGGCACTTTTAACTAAAAAGGAAGTAAAACAAATTAAAGTAGCATCATTTTTATTAAAGCCAGATGCCTATAAAAAAGATATTGCTGTAGATTATGTTGGAATGGAAATACCTAATGATTTTGTAGTTGGTTACGGATTAGATTATGATGGGTTAGGTAGAAACATGAAAGAGATTTACGTTTTAGATAAATAAAATTAGATTCAAATAATAATAAACAATAAAAACATCAACAATGAGCAACATGTTAAACATCGTTTTATTTGGTCCTCCAGGTGCAGGAAAAGGGACGCAATCTGAAAAATTAATTGCTAAGTATGGTTTAGTACATTTATCTACTGGCGATATTTTAAGAAGCGAAATTGCAAGAGGAACCGCTCTTGGAATGGAAGCTAAACAAATTATGGATAGAGGTGATTTAGTAAGTGATGATATTGTGATTGGAATGATTGAATCTAAATTAGATGCTAACCCACATGCTAATGGATTTATTTTTGATGGATTCCCTCGTACTCAAGCTCAAGCGGTTGCATTAGATGATTTGTTGCAAAAGAAAGGAACTGCTATCAGTGCGATGTTAGCTTTAGAAGTTGATAATGAAGAATTAGTAAAACGTTTATTGTTACGCGGTAAAGACTCAGGAAGACCTGATGATGCAAATGAAGAAATTATCAGAAACCGTGTAAATGAGTATAATAACAAAACGTTACCTCTTAAAAAATATTATTCAGAACAAGCCAAATTCCATTCAATTAATGGAATTGGTTCTATCGAATCTATATTTAATCAATTAACTGAACGCATTACTTTTGTAATGGCAGAGATTGAATTAACGATGTTAGAAAATGATATTGAACATTTAGATTTAACGATTAACGATTTTGAAGTTGCTACTGAAATTTCGGATGAATTAAAAAAGGATATAGAAGAAGTTAGAAGTACTGAACCTGCTAAAAAAACAGAAACTACAAAAACTAAACCTGTTGTTAAAAAAGTAACTGCAAAGGCGGTTAAAAAAACTGTTGCTAAGCCAGTTGTAAAAAAGGCTGTAAAAAAGGCAGTTGCTAAACCTGCTAAAAAAACTGCTGCTAAAAAAGTTGTAAAAGAAGCTGCTACTAAGAAAGTGGCAGTTAAAAAAGTAGTTAAAAAGGTTACCGTAAAAAAAGCAGTTAAGAAAGTAACTAAGAAAGTTGTTGCTAAAAAAGTTACTAAAAAACCAGTTGCAAAAAAGGTAGTTAAAAAAGTTACTAAAAAAGCAGCGCCTAA
>JBBIUW010000020.1:0-13863 GCA_037440045.1 Sphingobacteriaceae bacterium | reverse complement strand
ATCGGCAGTGGTACGTGGCACACGAATTTGAACTGTTCCACCACCAACAGCATCCAAAGTTAAATCTGTAACAGCATTGCCACCTGAATTTGCAGCTACTGTCATACCAGCTGATAAAATAATGCTATCAGGATTAGAGAATGTATTAGCCACCATATCTACATGAGCTTTTACTAAGTTCATGGTAATCACTAATATTTTTTCTTCTTCGTGCATGTCGCTTACATTGGTTGATGTGCCATTGTTGGCTGCCACGATGGCGTTATGTAAATTAGTGATGGTTGTTTGAATGGTGGGATATCCAATGGGCATCGAAGCGTTGGGGAAATTTCCGCTGCTTTGCATGGAGTCAATAATAGATTGGGCTTTCACCACCTTTGCTTCTGGTGTTAGTTTAGATAAACCAACTACCGATTTTGATTTTGTTTTCATGATAATTAATTTTTAAATATTAAACATTTTTTAAATTTCATTACGCATAATTGATGCGCGCTAAAAATTATGTTTGTAATGAAGTAAAAATTATCTCATCATGAATTTTTGGTTGTTTGTAATATAAAAAACAAAGCTTATGCCAAAATTATTTTGATCGTTGTTAAAATTCGTTAAGCCTAAAATGCATTGATATGAATGCAATACAAGCGCTCTCTATTTTATTTCGCTCTTTCATATATAAAGAGTGTTCTTTAATATATCAATTTCGTTCTTGCATTCAATTAATATGCGCTGCACTCATTAAAGATTATTCTTTAAGATAAGAGTTTCGATTCTCTTGATAAAGAGAATGTTCTTTTATCTCTTCATTTCACAATAGATGTATTTCATTTCGTTCATCCATGTTTAAAGAACGTTCTTTGCTTCATTCGTTTCGATCTGAATGTTATTTGTTTCGCTCTTATATTATTTAAGAACGTTCTTCATGATTCATCGTTCGAAACAAAATGATAAAAGAACAGACCTTATTTAGTTTATTTCGCTCTCAATAAATTTAAATACGTTCCTCCATCTATTGGGCTTATATTAAATGATAACAATAGCGTACTTGTTATAGTAATATACGTTTTGGTTTGTGAAGGGAGCGTATCAAAATACATTTATTATGTTTTAAGATTATTTACGTGTAGACTTAACTGATTAGAGTTTGTATCTGCTTAATGGCTTTTTTATCTGATCCTTGGCACACTAAACAGTCACACTGAGTTGTATATTGAGCTGTCCCACTGAGCTGTCACACTGAGCGTAGTCGAAGTGGAAAGCGAAGTGGTAACCGAAGGACTTGCATCCCTGGATAGGTTTAAATTAAATACTTGCTTTGAGGCTTGTACAGGTCAGCTAAGCCTTACTTCTACTTGTTTTTGCCTGCTATTTAAACTATAAAGTGCTTATATTGTATTATTAATTAATATGTAACACTTTAAAGTTGTTATTGATATTTATGCTATATCTTTGTAGCATGGTTTAAGTTTATGAGTAAAAAGAAAGAGGTAGAACAATTCCTAAAGGAGTTTAAGCAAAAGATGAAGATATGGGATGTGTTGTTTCGTGACGAGCGAGGCAAAAACTTCCAAGCTTTGGCGCAACTCGAAATTAGACCAAATGATAGAAAGAAAATTTTAGAAGAATTAAAAGAAGAAGATTATTGCGAAGGCCCCATTAAAGAAACTTTATATAATGGCGCAGACATGTGGGTTTTTGGCAAACTCATTAAAAAGAAAGAAGTGTACATTAAAATTACCATGGGTTTTGCCGGAGCAAGTGTATTATGTATTTCGTTTCATTTAGCAGAACATGCATTGAAATTTCCTTTAAAGCTTTAAAAACATGAAATTATGAAAAGTCCGATTACAGGTAAAGAAATGGAACTGCGTAAAGAGCAACGCAGCATTGAGTTTAGAAAAGAAAATTTTGAAGTTGTATTTCATTATTATTATTGCAAGGATTCGAAAGAGCAGTTTACCGATACCGCATTAGATGAACTGAACATGAATCAATTGTATAATAAGTATCGCGAAAAGCATAAACTACCTTTCCCCGAAGAAATTAAAGCCATACGCGAACAGTATGAGTTGCCGGCAACCAAAATGGCGGAAGTGTTGGGTTTTGGTATTAATAGTTACCGCAACTACGAAGCCGGAGAAGTGCCTAGTGCATCCAATGGTAAATTAATACAGTTAGCAGCAGATCCTGTGTATTTTAAAAAGTTATTGGAATTGTGTGAAGATTGTGATGAAAAGGTAAAAACTAAAACACTAAAGTTAATAGAAGACTTGATTGAGAAAAACAAAAGCGATGATTTTGCTTTTGAAGAACACTTGCTGGATGGTAAGTTGCCTGATGAGTTTACAGGTTACCGCAAAAGTAACTTTAATAAGTTTAAAGAAATGGTAGTGTATTTCACGGCACAGCTGCAGCCATGGAAAACGCAATTAAATAAATTGTTGTTTTATGCTGATTTTTTAAATTACAAACGTACAGGCTTTTCTATTAGTGGTGTGCGCTACCGTGCTATTACGACGGGACCAGTTCCTAATAATTTTAATAGCTTGTTTGAACATATTTGCACAAATGATGATGTAGATGTTTTTTTTACTCCGTTTGCAAATACGGATGCTATTGGAGAACAATTTAAACCACATGGAAAGAGAAAATTTAATGCTGAATTATTTGATGAGCAGAAATTAAAACGATGAAAGAGGTTGTTGCCAAATTTAAGGGAGTGAAAACAAAAGATTTAATAGAGATTAGCCACAAAGAAAAAGCCTGGAAAGACAACCAAAAAGAGAAAAAAATAATTAGTTATAGATATGCATTTGAGTTGAGTGAGATAAATTAACCGCAGCATTACATCCCGAAAGCTTTCGGGAGCAGCAGAGTGCTGAGAATGAAACATTTATACAACGTGTTTTCTTATTTTCTTTGATGGTATTGATTTGATGCGCGAAGCTAAGCCTTTGCTTAAGTTTTCAATGGCTAAATCTTCTTTCATTTTTTCAAAAACAACATCCGCTTTATCAGTAAAATTATTTGTTTTATTTTTTATTTCTTCAGATGAAAGCAAATCATAATCAAAAAGAAAGTCACAATTTTGAATTAAATCAAATAGGTTGTCTGTAATATTTTGATCAGATACAAGTGAATGTTTTACAATCGTGTCATAAAATGTTTTTTCGGTATTCTCAAATTTATCTAAAAGTTTTTCAACTTTTACGTTATAGGTTTTAGGGGTTTGAATCATTACACTTGAAATTTCGTCCATTTCATGTGCTAACTGCCACATATAAGTAGAAAATTCCATATATGCCTCAACCCTTTTTGCATATATTATATTTTCATTTTGAAGCTTTAAGGACCTTCTATAATTTATAAAAGAAACCGTAACTGCAACAATAGAAATTACTATTGAAATAACTGATAAATAAACGTTATTCATTTTATGACTTCTTGTTTAAACTTTCTATAATAGTTCTAAAGCCTGCTAAGCCGGCTTCAAGGTTTTCGATGATTTCTTCGGCTAAAACATCTGGGTCAGGTAAATTATCTAAATCAGCTAGGGATTTATCTTTTAACCAAGTAATATCTAAGGATGTTTTATCACGTGCAATAATTTCATCGTAAGAAAATTTACGCCAACGTCCTTCGGGGTTGGTATCTGCATTGTAGGTTTCTTTGCGCTTGTTACGATTTTTGGTATTGTAAAGTGTGATGAAATCTCTGAGGTCTTCTAACTTTAATGGATTCTTTTTTAAAGTATGGTGAACATTGGTTCTATAATCATACACCCAAATTTCTTTGGTTTGCACAGTTTTACTGCTTGGCTTGTTATCAAAAAATAACACATTAGCTTTTACACCATTGGCATAAAATATACCAGTTGGTAAACGCAATATAGTATGCAAATCGGTTGTTTCTAATAATTTTTTACGGACTGCTTCTCCTGCACCAGGCAAAACCTAAAAGATTTTTGGTTGCTGCTTTTTTTGCATCAAAGGCTAAAATAATAACGTAAGAGCCAGCTATGGCATGTACGCTAAATTTGTGGTTGCTTACTCCAGTTCTCATGTTTTTTAGATTTAGGTTTATATAAATATATGTGATAGCAATGAGATTACCTTAAACTTTAGGATATTAAATAGTTAATATTTTTCTAAAATCTTACACGTAACAACGCGTAAAATAGCCTGAAGTAAAAGCGTGTAACCCTTCGACGGAGCTCAGGATAAATTCAGTCCAACCCAACGAAGGAGGGGCACGCCCAAAAAAATTATTTTAGTCAACACAAAATTTATTTATATAAATCCTCCCCCTGCCCCCTCCAAAGGGGGATACTAAAAATCCTTTCGCTAGCTGGCGGAGGGATTTTTTTATGTCTTTTTTAGAGGCAAATGATACTTTCTTTGTCTACCATAAAAGAAGGATATTCTTTTTTTAGGCAAAAAAGAATCAAAAAGCCTTTGTCAATCCCGATAGCTATCGGGAGAAAGCTACGCGCTCTTTATATTTACAAGATTCGTTACCGAAAAAGAACTAAAGCTTTTTCGGACTCATCTAGTAAATATAAATTCACAGCAACTCGCCGCCGCTCCCGATAGCTATCGGGATTGACTTGCCTGCCCGCTACTCCGATTGATATTTTAAATTAAGATCGGAGTTTAATAAACGGCATATTAAAATTTAGTGTATAAATCAAGCAGCATCAAAAGCGTTGGCATGCGCCAAGATAATTTGGGCTGTTCGCGAAGCGCTTTCAAATTATCAGATTGATGCTGCGCAGATTTTAGCTAAATTTTAATGAGACTTGATTTTTTTGTCAACTTTTTGTATCAAGACAAAAAGTCAATTTTGCCTATCACAATCCCGATAGCTATCGGGACATAAGCTTTTTGTTTACTTTTGGCTGCAAAAAGTACTGCATTGCCTTTTGGTAAAAGCTTGAATTTTTTGTCGCTTCACACATGCTGGCTTAAT
Organism: Sphingobacteriaceae bacterium; assembly: GCA_037440045.1. Lineage (GTDB taxonomy): Bacteria > Bacteroidota > Bacteroidia > B-17B0 > Aurantibacillaceae > UBA4416. The sequence continues at coordinate 8,898 of JBBIUW010000020.1, read as the reverse complement.
TGTGTGCTACACAATTACCATGTATCAAGACAAAAAGAATGCATCTGTCTTTAGGCAAAAGCTAATTTAGTCAACACAAAATATATTTTTTATAAATCCTCCCCCTGCCCCCTCCAGAGGGGGATACTAAAAATCCTTCTCGATGTAGAGGGATTTTTTTTATGTCTTTTACCAAAAGATGGTATATTACTTTTTTGTAACACTTTTAAAAATCGTAAATAGAAGAGTAGGAGTAATGAAGTTGATGGGCAATGAAATCACCATCAATTATTTTTCCTTCATCTCCTTTATGAAATATTAAATCTTGATTAAACGAACCATAGTATTGTTTTTTGGAAGGATGTTCGGGAGAGCAAACATTATATACACCATCATTGATGTGATGAGTCACAGAATCAAATATGATATGTGACACATCTTGTATCTGCACTAAATTTACAAGAGCATCCGCTTGTTTAACTTCCAAGGCTTTATGAAAACCCTTTGGATGTCTTTGTATATCAATTAATCCAGCTAGCCTAAAAATGTAATACGATGTGATGTGTTGGGTGATATAGGATTCTGTTTGATAGAGCATTGAGTTGAACTCAATAGCTTTGCTTTCTTCGGTATGGCATTGGTTGTTATTAGCGTATACCGAAATGCTGCTTGTAAAAACAAGGCGTTTAAATGCTTGTAAGGTATTGCAACAATTTTTTAGGACTTCGTTATAGGCAATGGCTTTGCATTTACTAGGCGACAATGCAAAAATAAAAACATCAACAGTAAGTGATTTAAAAGTGTCGTAATGTTCAATCTCATTACTATTAAATAGCAAAGGTTTGTATCCCTTATTTTGTAAGATAAGTAGTTTGCTTTTGGTAGTGCTTGTAATAAAAACTTGGTAGCCTTGTTTACTAAATTTTTCAGCAAGTGCTAGTCCTAATAAACCACTACCAATAATTAATACCGATTTCATAACACTACTTAGTTTTAGGGGATGTGTTGAGTGTGTTGTTTAACCAAACAATAAACAATCCAAGAACGCCAACCGTAATAGCCGCTGCAAATATATCAACCAGCATCACCAGCAGGTTATTGTAAAAATGACTGGAGCCATACCAATAGGTATCCGTCATGATGGCTACTAACACACCAATAATGGATGCTCTAAAAAAACCTTGTAATAAGTTTTGCGTTTTAGAAATAAAAAGGAGTAGGTAGGTTATGAGTATGGAGTAGGCTAAGCAAGAAATGTAAAGAAACAGAAAACTAAATTCCTCTTCACTTTTTTTAAAACCTACAATATGGGTTGTATGGTTGTTTGTAAATTCTCCTAATAGCCAATCAAACACAAACCACCCAAATATTAGGTAAATGATACTTCCAAGAAGAGAAACGATAATGGCTTTTTGTGTATTCATATTTAATCTAAAAGTAAAAATAAAAAAGGGTTAATGCTATGCTTTAACCCTTTTTGTTTCTATTGATATCAATAGAAAAAATGATATGTAAATTACTTATTGCAACAACTTGTTGTTTGCACTAATACCAAATAGATTTTAATGTCGCTTTAAAACTACCTGTTATATTAGCAGGGTTTCCAGTTGAATTATCACCACTGGTAAGATTTAATAAATAATTTCCTGTGATGACACCTGTGTTTTTGTTGTAGGTTATATTTGATAGAGTAGGGATAGCGCTGGTGTTTGATGAAAAAATAAAATACTTATTGCCTCCTAATGCTTTTGTGAAATCAATATTAAACGTTGCAGAAGAAATAGTTATTGGCATTATCGTACTTGCTGAAAAACTAAACATAGCTCTGTCGCCAAAATGAGTTGTGGGGTATCTTGTAATACCAATATTATAATCTGTTGAGCTCACACTATCTAGATAACTATCCGATGAGCTTTTTGAAAAGATGGAGTAATAATAGGTTTCCGTAAAAGGAACTCCACTTTTGTTGATTCCAGAAATGGTTCCTTGTATATAACCGTCACTCATGGTGTTAAAAAATCCGGAATTACCTTGAGGGCCTTGGGCACCCATAGGCCCCATATCTCCTGTTTTCTTTTTGCAAGAGCTGATGCCGCTTATTAAAAAAAGAGAACTTATAAAAATGATGATATTTACTAAGAATGATTTTTTCATAATGCTATTTTTTGATTACTGAAATTGTTTTTAATAATGGGCTACAGGTAATGTTGCTTTAAAGCTACCAGTTATATTAGCAGCATTTCCAGTGTTGTTGTCAGTGCCAAGGATGTTAACAATAAAATTTCCCGATACAATTCCTGCAGCTCTATCAAATGTTATGTTTGATACACTTGGGCTTACACTGCTGTTTAAATAAAAATAAAACTCCTTTGTTCCGATTGATTTTGTAAAATAAAAGGTAAAGTCTGTGGAAGCAATGGTGATAGGTGATAAAGAGCTTGTTTGTAGCATAAGTCTTGCACCGCTTGGATTTGGTAAATCTTCAGAGCGAGTAATTCTAAATATATATTGTGCAGGGCTAATACTATCAATATAGGTTTCATCATACAAACAAGAAGTATAGTTAAAAGTTTCAGAAAACAAAGTACCGTCACGATGCATACCAGTTAATGTACCTTTAATATAGCCTTCTTTTTTTACGGTAATTGTGCCCGTAGCACCTTGTTCACCTTGCGGGCCAGCGGGTCCCATATCTCCTTTTTTGGTACAAGAGCCCATAGTGATTACTAAAATAAAAATGGCAAAAATAAAGGAGCTTATTATTAATTTTTTCATAATTCCGATTGTTTAATTATTAGTTTAAATTTAACTGGTTCTGATTTTTTATCTTACGATAATATAATTGAGCAATAGTTACTTTAAAGCTACCTGTTACAGTGGCAAAATTGCCGGTAGAGTTTTGAGAGCCGTTTATACTAGCAATATAATTACCTGTTATAAGACCCGTATTTTTATCATAAACCACATTCGAAACAGAAGGGCTAATGCCAGAACTAGCTGTGTAAAAAGCAAATTGATTAGTACCGTTTGTTTTAGCAAATGATAATTTAAAACTTGTTGTAGTGACCGTAAATGGTGATAATGAATTGGCATTAAATTTTAATTCAGAACTAAACTCCGTGTATATATGGTCTATAGATCCTCTCGTAATATAAAAATCATAACTGGTGGGGCTTATACTATCTACTGAATTTTGCTTTTCATTATAACTGGTGGTATATGTAAATGTTTCTGCAAATGGAGTACCATCTGTTTTAAATCCGTTTATTGTTCCTTTAATATAACCATCTGTTAATATAGCTGGATCGCCCATAGAACCATGTGCACCTTGCGGTCCAGCAGGGCCCATATCTCCTTTTTTGGAACACGCAGTAAAAAGAACTGCCAACACTGCGCCTACTAAAATAATTGTTTGTGTTACCTTTTTCATTGTATTGTTTTTGTTTGCCTACTCATTTTATGGCTTTTGGGCATACTCCAAATGATACTGCTAAGGTAAGTCACAGGCCAGCTATCCTATTATGACATAAGTTGGTTTTAGTAAAAATAAATTGCAAATAAGTATGATTTATGTCAAACTTTATATTGCTGTTTTGTTTTATGGAAAAGGCTTTCTTTCCAGTTGAGTAATTGCTTATGGTATTAAACTAATTAGTACAAGATTGGGATTTGTATAGGCATCTTCAGGCGTTAGCTTTTGGTTATATACGCTTAAAAAATATTTTTCTTACCCTACTTACTGTGATATAAAAACCATCAACTTTTCCATTTTGATTACGATTAAACTCAATAGATATCGAATGGGATTCGTCTACGAAAGAGTCCTTTGTAACAGGTGACATAGAAATACTATCTTGTTTATCGATAATTGCGATTAAAGAAGAATCACTTAAATTTATTTCACAATTCCTATTCAACTCATCACTATAATAATTTCCCGAAATATTTAAAAAATTCGTCTTTAAAAATTTAGCAGGAGTGTAACGATTTAATGTGATTGGCTTTACTCCACCTGCTAAAACATTTATTGCTGAAATTTCGTTATTCTTGGAGCGAATAAATTTCATATGGAATCCATTATCTTTAATAATAAACTCATCATTTCCAATGTAAATAAGTTCCGTCTTATTGGATGAATTTCTCACATAAAACAATTTATCTCCTTCAACACTTACTTCTCTTAGTATATCATTGTATGTGGTGTGATAGTGCCCACTATATGATTGAACAGACTCTTTATTTAAAGGTTTGGTTGACTTTACCGATTTTGTAATTTCCACTTTATTTTCTTTCTTCAACTTATCAGTAAGGTAAATTTTAGCAACCTCTCGTGCTAATCCGCTTGGATTAAACGAAGCTAAATTACTGAGACAAATAACAGAAAAATGTTCTTGAGGGAAACGCAATAATTCTGCTCTATAGCCTGCCCAAGCGCCACCATGATGAAATAATTCTAACCCATAAAACTCCTCTTTAAATAGTCCTAAAGTATAATTCAATTTCTCTCCATTGTTTAATGTGCTAGTGGTAGTAATGAGTTTTAAAAAATCTTGTCCACCAACTATTGGATTGTAATAATTTTTATCCCAAAGTGAAAGATCATTACAATTTGTTTGGATAGCGCCATCTCCAGTTTGCTCCCAATTTGACATGTTTATTTGAAAGCCACCCACTTCGTTTGGAGCATATGCAGTTGCGCGATAAGGTACTATAGTAGTATGATTATCTAAATAAAATGTATTTTTCATTCCTAATGGTTTGAAAATATTTTTCTCTGAAAACTCTTTCATGCTAAGGCCTGAAATTCTTTCAACAATTACCGAGGCAAGAAAAAAACCAGTGTTAGAGTAATCCCATTCTTCTCCAATATTAAAATTTAGATTTTTTTGTTTAATAATAATATTTAAAGCATCCTCTTTTGTTGTAACTTGTTCTTCTTGTTTGCCACTCAAGGTTAACAAACTATTGTAATCTCTGAGTCCCGAAGTGTGATTCAACATCTGGCGAATAGTCATCGTTTTTCCATACCAAGGAAGTTCAGGGATATATTTTCTAACAGAATCGTCTAATGAAAGTTTACCTTGCTGTTGTAATAATATAATTGCTGCTGATGTAAATTGTTTTGACATTGAACCGATATCAAAAACAGTATTCGATGAAATAGGAATATTATTTTCAAGATTAGCACTTCCATAACCTCGTTGATAAATAAAATTACCATCTTTTATTAGACCTAAGACACACCCGGGAGAATTTGATTTATCATATTCAGAAAATAACGAATCGATTAGATTGATTTTACTTTTTTCTATTGATTGAGCTACTGTACTAAAATGAGCAAGTATTATTAATGCGTAGAAAATATTTTTCATAAGTTACTTTGATTAATCAGTCTTGTAAATATAGTAATATCAATTTTGGTCACTCAGTTTCTTTAAGTGCCATTTTGTACCTAATCCTAACCAAATGCAAACCAAATCCTAGAAGACACAAGGGCTTTGGCTCAAATTTGGGAATTGTACGATCATCTTCTTAACGAGGATAAAACTTAAAAATTATTCCGGTGACCATGAAATATCACTTTTCTATCATTTTAGCATATTGCTTTTTGCCCATTGAGCAAGCAAGCCTAAAACATTTAAAATTGATGTAATCCGGCGGTAGAATATTTTCATATTCCGACATATAAATTGGATTCTGATTTTTATCCTCATCAACAATTGTACAAGGATTTACTATGGCTGTCTCGCATAATCTCTTCTTCCAAGAATATTCCTCTACGTAATATTCTTTTAAATGTTGGTCTTGACCATTTTGCAAATAGATATCTAAAATATTTTTAGTATTGGACTGATTGATGTTTAATAATAATTCCCCTGAAATTTTTATTGTGAAGTTCGTGTCAATTATTATGGTGTCACGACTATATCCTTCGTAATTATACAATTGAGTGAGGATGTAAGAGACTTTATTTTCTTTATAAAAGTATTGCTTATACCATTTGTGTAAAAAATGTTGTCTATTGAACGGATAGGCTTTGAATTCTGTTGGCGTGTTTTTAAAATTCGATTTAGCTACTTCATTTTTTGAAGGCAACCTAAATGCGGGAACAAATACATGGTCTCCCCACGTAAAATCTTTGAAATCGCTTTCTCCATCAAATTCCGGCAGTTTTATGTCAAGTTGCCCTTCCCACAGGCCAGCCATATAAAAGCCTGTATCAAAATAATCACATTCACTATTTGTAGTATGAAAGCATAAAAGCTTTTTTTTAATCATTGTAACTTCATTGTATCTGTCAGCTAGCCATTTTCCATAGTTATTCGCATTTTGCCAAGAAACACCTACAACTGGATAGTCCAAATATTTGGGGTTAAACATATAATTTCTTACGAAAGGTTTACTAAAACTTATAACAGTATTCATATCGATAATTCTGTCTTTGAGTTTGGTATTAGTATATTTTCTTATACTATCGATATTCAGTCCTGGAACACTATTATAAAAAAAGTCAGAATATATTGGATTATAAATAAAAGTATTCCGTAACCACATTAAATAAATGATATATTCCCTGTTTGTAACAGGTCGTTGAGAAATGGCAATGAATTCATTATCAACTTTTGCATATGAAATTTGAGAGCCTTTGTAAAAAAGATCTTCCTGAGAATTAAGTCTAAGAGTTATATGTATTAAAAAAGCTAAGTAGAAAAATCTCATATTTGTATAATCGAAAATATATAAAAAGTTACACTTGCGATTGGCTATTGATTGAGATATTGAAGCTTCCGAAGTCGAACAAGTAACTGCTTGATAGTAAGTGATTTTCTAATTCGACTAGACTTTATCGAACCAAAAACACCTGATAAATAAGACTTTATCAGGTGTTTTCCGGTTAAGTACCCAGCGCCGGACTCGAACCGGCACGGTTTCCCACAGGTGTTTGAGACCAGCGCGTCTACCATTCCGCCAGCTGGGCGTACTTTAGTTTTTTCAGTTGCTTTGCTCTGCAACTCCAGTAGCGCCTACCTCCCGATAGCTATCGGGACCACCACTGGGCATTTATACCCTTTTTGCTACCTTACATAACAATTAGGGCTGCAAATGTAACAGAATTTTAATGTAATAGAAAAAAACAGATAAAAAATGTGCCTAAAACCACCAAAAATACTATATTTGCGTCCCTAAAATACAACATGGAAACAGACGTTAGATTATTTTCAGGTGGTGCCACCAACACACTTGCCGAACAGATTGCAAAATCATATGGTAAAGATTTAGGTAAAATGGCACATTATCGCTTTAGCGATGGCGAATTACAAGTGTCTTACGACGAAAGTATTCGTGGGCAAAGCGTGTTTGCTATCCAGTCAACCATGCCGCCAGCTGATAATTTAATGGAATTATTATTAATGTTGGATGCCGCTAAACGCGCTTCTGCTAAAGAAATTATTGCTGTTATCCCGTATTTTGGTTATGCTCGTCAAGACAGAAAAGACCAGCCTCGTGTGGCTATTGGAGCTAAATTAGTAGCCGATATGCTTGCTTTAGCTGGTGCAACTCGCGTAATGACCATGGATTTACACGCGGATCAAATTCAAGGATTTTTTGATATTCCAGTAGATCATTTATATGCTTCTTCTATCTTTTTACCATATATCAGCAGTTTAAATTTACCAAACTTAACTATTGCAGCTCCTGATATGGGTGGTAGTAAGCGTGCCAATGCTTATGCCAAACATTTAAAGTCTGAAATCGTAATTTGCTACAAACAACGTACAAAAGCTAATGTGGTTGATCACATGACTGCTATTGGTGAAATTGAAGGAAGAAATATTGTGTTGGTGGATGATTTAGTAGATACAGGTGGAACTTTATGTAAAGCAGCTGATATGATGATGGAACGTGGTGCATTAAGCGTAAGAGCTGTTTGTACACACGCTATATTATCAGGTAAAGCTTACGAAAACATCGCTAATTCTAAATTAACAGAATTAATAGTAACAGATACAGTGCCTTTAAAACAACACAGCGATAAAATTAAGGTATTAACAGTAGCTGAGCTTTTTGCTAAAGTAATTCATAGCGTTCAAAACTATGAGTCAATTAGCAGTAATTTTATAATGTAACAATAACCCGTAAATAAAAATATAAATGGTGTTGAAGAAATGAACGGGCATTTTAACAACATATAAAAAACAAAACAAATGAAATCAGTAAAATTGAGCGGTTCGCCAAGAGCGAACGTAGGGAAAGTAGACGCAAAGGCAATTCGTGAAAAAGGTCATGTGCCATGCGTAATTTATGGAGGAAAAGAACAAGTACATTTTCATGCAGATATTCGTGCATTTAAACCAGTAATTTTCACTCCAAATGCACACATTGTTGAAATTGACTTAGACGGTAAAGTATATAAAACAGTTTTACAAGAAGCACAATACCACAAAATTAACGATCAGTTAATCCACGCAGATTTCTTAGAAATCGTTGACGGAAAACCAGTAACTGCTAACATTCCAGTTGTTATTGTTGGTCAATCAGAAGGTGTTAAAAAAGGTGGTAAATTAGTATTAAAAGTACGTAAATTAAAAGCACGTGGTATCGCTGATAAATTACCTGATACTATCGAAATCGATATTACTAAATTAGATATCGGTGATTCAATTGCAGTTGGAGATATCCAAGTAGAAGGCGCTACTTTATTAAATGCTAAAAACGTATCAGTAGTTTCTGTTTCTACTACTCGTGCGGTTGCTGCAGATAACGCTGCTCCTGGAAAAAAATAATTCCAAATTAATACCATAAACAAAAAACCCTCGTTCGGTTACCGAGAGAGGGTTTTTTGTTTTTATCTTTTCTTCAATGCTTCAAACAGTCCCACGTGTATTAAAGTCAAAGAAAAGACTCAAATTTAATTCA
>JBBIUW010000019.1:0-14474 GCA_037440045.1 Sphingobacteriaceae bacterium | reverse complement strand
AAATTATTGCAGAAGGCTATCATCAGCAATATGGAGGACTGCATGCCGAACCAAATGCTATTCGTCAAGTAAGTGATGATTTACTCAAACAAAGCACTTTATATGTCACATTGGAGCCTTGCTCACATTTTGGAAAAACACCACCATGTGCGGATTTAATTATCAGTAAAGGCATTAAAAAAGTGGTGGTTGGAAATTTAGATACTAATCCTTTAGTTTCGGGTAAAGGCATACAAAAGCTAAAAGATGCAGGCATTGAAGTTGAATACGGCGTTATGGATAAAGAATGCAGAGCATTAAACAAGCGCTTTTTTACATTTCACGAAAAGAAACGCCCTTACGTTATTTTAAAATGGGCGCAAACCCAAGATGGTTTCATTAGTCACTGGCCTTTGCCACAAGATAAACAAGATAATTGGATTACCGGAAAAGAAAGTAAAACATTAGTACATCTTTGGCGAACACAAGAACAAGCTATATTAGTTGGTTACAATACGCTTATAAATGATAACCCTCAGTTAACAGCAAGATTATCTGAAGGTAAAAACCCAATTAGACTCATTTTATCTAAAACAATTGATTTACCAAACGATTTAAATATTTACAAAGATGATGCTAAAACAATCATTTTTAATACTGTAAAAACGGAATCACTTGGTAATGTTGAGTTAGTGAAAATAAATTGGGAAAATAAAGTTCAGGACGTTTTAGATTATTGCTTTAAAAATAATATCTCCAGTATTATTATAGAAGGAGGGACTAATACAATTAATCAATTCATAAGTGCTAATACGTGGGACGAGGCCCATGTATTTGTAAATCCACATAAGCAATTTAAACAAGGAATTACAGCACCAAACATAAATTTAACTCACGTATCACCTATTAGTGTAGGTAGCGATTTACTTTACACTATTTCAAATTTTTAATATGCTATTTTTATTACTCTCTATTTTAATTTCAACGTTATTTGGTATTTCATTTAAAATTATTTCTATCAGAAATATCAATGCTTTTCAAGCTATTATTATTAATTATGTTGTAGCTGGATCTTTAGGCTTTTTAACAACTAAATCAGATGTAACACCTGCTAATGTATTTGAGCAACCCTTTTTTTTAATAGCTGTTTTTTTAGGCATAGTGTTTATCAGTAGTTTATTTGTAATTGCAGAAACAACTGCCAAACAAGGTATTTCGGTAGCACAAGTAGCAAACCGTATGTCGGTTGTTGTGCCAATAAGTATTGCTATTTTGTTTTATGGCGATGGCGTTTCTGTTTCTAAAATTATAGGAATTATATTGGCTATTGTTGCTGTTTACTTAGTATCTCACAAAGAAACAGAAGGGAAACAAGCGGATAAATTATGGTGGTTATTTCCATTAATTATTTTTGCTTGTAGTGGAATTATTGATTCCTCTATTAATTATGCACAACGTCATTTATTAAACGATTTAAATTTTGACGCATTCTTATCTACTATATTCTCAACGGCATTTGTATTTGGTTTTGTTGTATTGCTTTATCAATTAACAATTAAGAAAGAGAAGTTTCAATTACAAGCTATTCCTGCAGGAATCATTTTGGGAACTATTAATTTTGGTACTATGTATTTTATTATTTCGGCATTAAATACTAATATCATGGAGCCTTCTGTGCTTTTTCCTATTAATAACTTAAGCATTTTAACTTTATCTACTGTGGTTTCTGTAATTGTATTTAAAGAAAAATTATCTTCAAAAAATTGGTTGGGAATTGGTTTAAGTTTACTGGCGATTTTAATTTTAGGTTTATTGCCACAATTGATGAAATAAGTTATGTTGTTTTCGGATACTTATTTAACTATTGAAAAACAGGCAGAGGCAATCTTTAAAGATAAAGGTAGTAAGTTTTTAGCCTATGCATATCCTGTTGAAAATGATCAACAGATTAAAGAAATTTTAAATCAATTAAAAAAAGAACATCATACAGCTAACCACCATTGTTATGCTTATCGATTAGGTGCAGATAAAATGAATTTTAGGGCTAATGATGATGGAGAGCCTAGTAATACTGCTGGTAAACCAATACTCGGTCAAATTCAATCCAATGATTTAACCAATATTTTAATTGTTGTGGTTCGTTATTTTGGAGGAACTTTATTAGGGGTGAGTGGTTTAATTAGTGCCTATAAAAATTCTGCAGCAGAGGTTATAAAAACATCAACTATTATTGAAAAACAAATTCTCTTCAATTATACTATTCAGTTTTATTTTGAACACTTAAATGATGTGATGAAATTATTAAAGCAATTGGATTGTAAAATTACTAGTCAACAGTTTGATAATAATTGCGAAATAAGTTTCAGTATTCGTAAGGCTAATAGTGAGCAATGCGAGGAAAAGTTAAAAAAAATAGAAGGATTGAAATTAGAGTATAAATAACTCTTCTTAAAATTAGCGAATAATGAAATTCCTTACTACTTTTAGTTATAATCTATAAAAACTATGAGCATGAAATTAAAACATTTAGTATCCTTGGCAGCAGTTTGTTTATTTATAAATATAACAAATGCACAAGATTTAAGACGAGGTGGTTCATCATTCGGGAAAATTGAATCAAATGGTGACGTTCGTCTTAATGGAAGCGTTAAAGGAAAATTTGAATCAAACGGAGATATCCGTGTAAATGGAAGTGTTAAAGGAAAGATTGAATCAAACGGCGATATTCGTAAGAATGGATCTGTCATTGGTAAAGTAGAATCTAACGGAGATGTTAGAATTAATGGAAGTGTTGTTGGTAAAATAGAAAGTAATGGCGATATCAGAAAAAATGGTAGCGTTATTGGTTCTGCTAGTGGTGTAAAAAAAGAACAAGCCGCAGTAATGTTCTTTTTCGATTTCTTTAATTAAAAAATTAAATTTGTGCCTGTGTAAATATTCACAGGCACTTTTTTGTTATGCAAATTTCTAACCGACAATTATTTTTAAATCATGTAGCTCAAGTGTCTCCAAAGCCCATGGACTTGGAGATTGTAAAAGCTCAGGGTGTTTATTTATTTGACACTCAAAACAATTTTTACATTGATTTTATCTCAGGTATTTCGGTTAGTAATGTTGGTCATTGTCATCCCAATGTTGTGAAAGCAATTCAACAGCAAAGCGAAACTTACATGCATTTAATGGTGTATGGCGAGTATGTGCAAGCACCACAAATTAAATTAGCAAAAGCACTAACTGATTTATTGCCTTCTAACTTAAACTCTGTTTTTTATACAAATTCAGGTACAGAAGCAACAGAAGGTGCTTTAAAATTAGCTAAACGAGTTACAGGTAAAACAGAAATTATTTGTTTTAAAGATTCTTATCATGGTAGTTCACATGGTTCTTTAAGTGTGATGGGAAATGAAGAGTTTAAACAAGCCTTCCGACCTTTATTACCTGATGTGAGAATTATAAATTATAACTCTATTGAGGAAGTTAATCAATATATTACTTCAAAAACAGCCGCAGTAATTCTAGAACCTGTGCAAAGCGAAACAGGTTACACAGTTGCAAGTAATGAGTTTTTACAAGCTATTAGAAAAAAATGTGATGAACATTGTGCTTTAATGATATTAGATGAAATTCAAAATGGATTTGGACGTAGCGGCACTTTTTTTGCATTTGAACAAACGGGAGTTGTGCCTGATATTCTACTATTAGCAAAAGGTATGGGTGGTGGATTGCCGATAGGTTGCTTTATTAGTTCTCAAAAACTACTAAATGAATTCACATATAATCCAGTATTAGGAAATATCAATACATTTGGAGGTAATGCTGTTTGTTGCGCAGCTTCATTAGCATGTTTGCAAACTATTCAGTCAGAAAAATTAATGAGTGATATTGAACGTAAATCAAATTTAATTCGCTCTTTATTAGTTCATCCGGCTATCAAAAACATTAAAGGAAAAGGCTTTATGTTATCATTAGATTTTGAAGACACGGATTTGAATTTTAAAATTATCGAAACTTGCGTTAAAAATGGTTTAATCGTTGATTGGTTTTTATTCAATTCACATAGTATGAGAATAGCGCCACCACTAGTAATTACCGACGATGAAATAAAAAAGGCTTGTGGTATTATTTTGAAATCGATAAACGAGGTTGTTAATGTTTAACCCCATAGGTGCATAGTTTTTCAAATTTCAATTTCTTTGTTTACTATCCTAAACTGCAATTAATTTTGACTAGTTTTCTATGTGACTATGAGGTTGATTTTTTTTAAAGATCCACTAAAGCCACCAACAACTTCTCAATTTTTAATTTCATTTCTTTTGGAGAGCAATCGTAATTATTAAATAAAACAGAGAACGCTAATTCTTTTCCTGATTTTGTTTTTACATAACCACAATAACCTCTTGCGCGATTGATGTATCCGGTTTTTGCACGCATATTACCTTCTGCATAGGTACCTTTGCATAAACTAATCATACTCCCATTTTTACCAGCAATTGGTAGCGACGCATTAAATGCAGGATACATTAAACTGTCTCGATATATTTTTGAAAGTATAGTCGCTTGTGTTTTTGTAGTAATTGTGTTTGCTCTTGATAAACCACTACCATCAACCATATGCAAACCTGTTACATCAATCCCTCTGTCTTTCCAATAATTTACGACAGCTGTAATACCGTTTGCAGTTGTGCCTTGTTTACCTGATTTAACAGCGCCAACTGTGTTTAATAAACTTTCAGCATAGTGATTGTTGCTTTTTAGATTGGTGTAGTAAACAATTTTTTCTAAACTTGGAGATACGTATGTGTATATTAGTTTGTCATTAGAAACAGTATATTCATTATTATCTGTATCATTGAAATGATTCCATGGATCTTGTAAATTATTTTTTTGTAAAGCTTGAGATAATTCACTTGCAAAAAATAAATGTGTTAAAGGTGCTTGCGCTTCTACTTCATAATTTTTTTTGTTAGGAGGGATTGTTCCAGAAATCTTTCGAGGCGAGTAACTATAAGGGTCGCCATAAACAAAGGCATCATCTTCTGTTCCTGCTGATTTTACGTTGGTATTTATTTTTAATAAATTTTTATAGAATGTTGGTTTTACATCCACTAATTCAGCTGTAGAGTTTAACGCACCACTATTTAGATAAACTGAAAACTTATTGTCTTTATATGATAATCCATTTGGTCCGGCACCAAAATAATTTCCGATATCACTCCATATCCAGGTATCAGGAATCTTATTATCAAAATAAGTGTTATCAACTATTACATTTCCAGTTAATTTTTTTACCCCCCCTGCTTTTAATTTTTGTACAATAGAATTAACGAAGGATGAATCGTTATTGTTGAAATAAGTTGAGTTGAATGAGGGATCTCCGCTACCCTTAATGTATAAAACACTTAATGTTTTTTGTTTTATGCTATCCGTAAAAGTTGAGTTATAAAATTTGGTTTTATAAGTAAAGTCTTTTCCTAAAATTCCTAGTGCAGCAGATGTTGTTACAACTTTCAATGTACTAGCGGGTACTAATGCTAATTCAGAATTATACTCTTTTAGTAATTTGCCACTAGCTGCGTCCAATATACAAAAACTGTATGTTGCATGCTGTAAGTCCTTATCTTTTTTATAGGTATCTAAAACGATATCGATAGAATTTTGTGATTTCAAAATTCCAAAAAATAGAATTAGGAAAAGAAGACTTTTTGTTTTTGTCATTTTTAATTGCTAAATTTCTATAAAATTAAATTCTTAACTTAAATAAAACTTTATACTTTCATTTTTGTTTTTAACTTTATACAACTCAAAACGATAAACATGGTTTATGCCCGGTACGTCATTTGCTTTTAAACAATTTGTTATCAATCAAGATAAATGTGCTATGAAAGTAGGCACAGATGCAGTTTTGTTGGGTGCATGGGTTTTTCCAAATGGAAGTAAGCAAATTTTAGATATCGGTACTGGAACAGGTGTAGTTGCTTTAATGTTAGCGCAAAAAACGGAAGCACATATTGATGCCATTGATATTGATGACAATGCTTTTTTTCAGGCAACTCAAAATGTTAATGAAAGTAAGTTTGCACATCAGGTATCCGTTATTCATTCGTCACTACAAGAATTTGCTAAAGTAGCAGATAAAAAATACAATTTAATTGTCACTAATCCTCCTTATTTCGAACAATCTTTAAAATCTTCTGATGAAAAACGTTCGTTTGCCAGACATGCAGATGTTTTGCCGTTTGAAGAGTTAATAGATGGTGTTAAAAGAATACTCGACCCTAAAGGCAAATTCTGTTTAATTCTGCCAATATTAGAAGCAGAAAAGTTTAGAGATTTAGCACAAAAAAAAGGCTTATTCCTTTCTAAATTATTAAGAGTAAAATCTAAGATTAGTAAGGATACCGATAAGCGACATATTATGCAATTCGAATTTACGCCTACCGAGTTTTCGGAGCAAACCATCGCTATTGAGCTTGAAGAAAGACATCAGTATACGGATGAGTACAAAGAGTTAACAAAAGAGTATTACCTTAATTTTTAACAAAACTTCCTTTTTTCTCTTATTTTTTTTATATTTAAAGACGTAACACATCATCCTATGCAAAAAATTGTATTAGTATGTCTGAGTTTGTTGTATTTAAATATATCAGCTCAAGACACTGTAAAAATTAAAACGGCTTTAACTTCCGATCAAGAAGCAGAAAATGCCTATAACACGGGTTTAGAGTTAATGTCTAAAAAAGATTATAATATGGCTATTGAACAGTTTTCAAAAGCTATTTCATTTAAACCCAATTTCGATAAGGCTTTCTGTAATCGAGGTGTAGCAAAGTATGAATCTAAATCATTTGATGCTTCAATTGATGATTATAACAAAGCATTAGCTATTAATCCTATTAATACAGATGCTTTATTTGGTAAAGCGCAAAGTTTTTATGCGATTAATAAAAAAGATTCATGCGTTGCTTATTTAAGTAAAACTACTTTTATTGATGATACTTATAGCAAGGCATTTTATTTAAACGGTCAAATAAATTTTGAAGCTGGTGATTATAAATATGCTATTTCAGAATATGATAAAGCCATTGCTTCTAAAAAAGATTATGCTTACGCTTATAACGATAGAGCTTCTGCTAAAAAACAAATGGGCGATGAGGCAGGAGCCATTCTTGATTATGAAAAAGCAGTGTCATTAGATTCAAAATTGTTTTTTACGTATAACAATTTAGGTTCTTGTAAGCGTAATAAAGGAGATAATGCTGGTGCGATAGATGCTTATAACAAAGCAATTGCTTTAAAAGCCGACTACTATGTAGCATTAAATAATAGAGGAACAGCAAAATTAAACATGAATGATTATGCTGGAGCTATTGCCGATTTTGACGCCGCTTTAAAAATAAAACCTAACTATACCTTAGCGATGAATAATATGGCTTCGGCATACATTAAAAAGAAAGATTATAAATCAGCAACAGATTGGGCTAACAAAGCAATTCAGGCAGATGTCAAATTAGCAGCAGCTTATGTAAATAGAGGCATTGCTAAGCAAATGCTTAAAGATGAAGAGGGGGCTTGTGCTGATTGGAAAAAGGCTGCAGAATATGGTGCTCCAGAAGGAAAAAGATATACATCTGGTTTTTGTGATTAATAATTTGAATAATATATACGCTACGTATGAAAACATTATATAAAATAGTAACATTAATTTTCTTCACTTCATCATTTGCTTTTGCTCAAAATGTGGAGTTTGAAAAATCTAATTTCCCTGACAAAAAAGATCTATTAAAAGAAGCTAAGAAAAACTTAGATGAAGGAAAAGATGCTTTTGAATTAGGTAAAAAAGAGTATGACTATGTCTTAGAAGGATATGTTTCCAAAAATCAATATTTCCCAGTTAGTAGAAAAGACTACCAAAGAGCTGGAGATATTTATTTTAAACAAGCTCAACCTTTTTTAGCAAAAGCGCAGGAGTTTAACCCTAACAATGCCTATTTAAACTATATGTTAGGAGTTATCAGTTTTAATTTAAATCCCCAATCCGATGCTGCTCAAAAATATTTAGAGAAAGCACTTTCTTTAAACGATCCTAAATTACCTACAGATTTAACTTACTTCTTAGGCTGGGCTAGTCAATTTCAATTAAAATGGGACGATGCTATGAAGTATTACCAAATGCAATTAACTATTTTAAGCAAAGATGCTAAGGGAAATGCAGCTGCAATTGAAGATGTAAATAAAAAAATAAATGAATGTAAAGTTGGAAAAAAAGAAGTAGCTAATCCACAACGCATCTTTGTAGATAATTTAGGACCAAACATTAATACATCCTATCCTGAATATTCTGCGTTTATTTCAGCAGATGAATCAATGATGGTGTTAACAGCGCGTAGAGAAAACTCTACAGGAGGAAAGATAGATGAGGGTGATAAATGGCCATTTGAAGATTTATATCAATCTTTTAAAGTAAATGGTAAATGGACTCCTGTTCAAAATTTTGGACCCATTGTCAATAGTCCAGAACATGATGCAACATCAGGTTTATCAAGTGATGGAACAACTATGTTTATTTTTAAATATAAAGAAAAAGATGGTGGAGATATTTATGTAAGTAATTTGGTAGGTAATAGCTGGACTAAACCCGAACATTTAAATAAAAATATAAATTCTAAATCGCATGAATCATCAGTGAGTTTATCTTACGATTCAAAGAGATTATATTTTATTAGCGATAGAGAGGGTGGCTTAGGAGCTGGTGATATTTATTATTCTGATAAAGATGTAAAGGGAGATTGGGGCCCTGCAGTTAATGTTGGCCCATCTTTAAACACAAAGTATGGCGAAGAAGGTGTGTTTATTCATCCTGATGGGAAAACAATTTACTTCAGTTCAAAAGGACATAACACAATGGGCGGTTATGATATTTTTAAATCAACTTTTGAAAACGGAAAATGGACAGAGCCTGAGAATATGGGCTATCCAATTAACGGGCCAGATGATGATGTGTTTTTTGTAATTAGCGGTAGCGGAAATCATGGATACTTTGCTTCTTCTAAACAAGGTGGCTATGGAGATAAAGATATTTATAGAATTACCTTTTTAGGCCCTGAAAAACCACCAGTATTAATGAATGAAGATAATTTATTAGCAAGTGTAGCAGCACCTGTTAGTGAGTTTAAAGCTGAAAAAATTGTAAGCAGTGGACCAAAAATGACCATTTTAAAAGGTGTTATCTCTGATGCTAAAACTTATAAATTATTAGAGGCAGCAGTTGAATTAATTGATAATTCATTAAATGAAGTCATTGCTACATTTAAATCAAATAGTACAACTGGTAAATATTTAGTGTCGTTACCCTCTGGTAAAAACTATGGTATTGCTGTGAAAAAAGATGGCTACTTATTCCATTCAGAAAATTTTGACTTAAAGGCTTCTGAAGAATTTCAGGAAGTAGAAAAAGATATCGCCTTAAAACCTATTGAGGTTGGACAATCGATTGTGTTAAAAAACATTTTCTTTGATTTTGATAAAGCAACCATTCGTCCTGAATCTGCAAATGAACTAGATCGATTAATTAAATTATTAACAGATAACCCAACTTTAAAAATTGAATTAGGTAGCCACACAGATAGCAAAGGTAGTGACGAGTATAATCAAAAATTATCTCAAGCTCGTTCTCAATCTGTAGTTACATATTTAATTGGCAAAGGTATTTCTGCAGATAGATTAGTGGCTAAAGGTTATGGTGAAACAGTGCCTGTTGCAACAAATGATACAGAAGCTGGTAGACAGGAAAACAGAAGGACAGATTTTAAAATTTTGAGTAAATAACTCTTATGCTTTATCGCATTTGGGATAATATTTCTTCTATAGGTATTCGTGATGAATATGATGATATATTAGTTAAACGCATAAGGCTTACTAATCGTTTTAATGTTATTGCGGTTGTCGTTTTTTTGTTTAGTGGTATAAATAATATTGCATTAGGCGATTTTTACTCTGGAATTTTAATAGAATCATTAGTAGCGATAAGTTTTGTAGGTTTTTATTTAAATAAAATAGGATTTCACCGTTTTGCTATTTCTTTTCTATTTACGGTTGTTAGCTTGGCTATTTTTTATTTCGACTCGTATTCGGGTGTGTTATCTGGTACCTATTTATATCATTTCCCATTAATACTAGCTATTGCATTTATTTTTGATATGAGAGAAGATAAAAAAGTAATGTTATTTCATTTAGTCTTTATTTTTTTATTACTTATTGTAAGTGTTGTAACTCATCATGATTTATTTAGAAGCCAAGTTTTAACTGATGATGATAGAGCACAGATGTTTATGTTCAATTTAATATTGAGTGCGTCTGCTGTTGGTTTCTTTGTTTATATGATGATTCAAAATAACTTAAAAGAGAGTTATTTATATATCCAACGTATTGAAGAACGAAGATTATCAGAGAAAGTAGTGAAGGAAGCGCTAGAAGAAAAAAATATTTTAATATCAGAACTTCATCATCGTGTAAAAAACAACTTAGCCATTATTTCAGGTTTATTTAGTTTAAAATTAAATGATGATTTGCATGAGGATGCAAAAAATGTACTATTAGAAAGCAGAAACAGAGTGCGATCGATGGCGCTAATTCATAATAGGCTATATAAAAGCGATAGTTTAACCGATGTTAATTTTGGTGAGTATGCCAAAGAACTTATTTCCGAAATTAATTCGTCTTATCCAACAGTTGCTAATTCTGTAAAAATAGTAACTGAAATTAATGATGTTAATTTAAATATTAATTTAGCTATTCCATGTGCTTTAATTTTAAATGAATTATTAACTAATTCATACAAATATGCTTTCAAAGACAGAGAGGATGGGCAAATACATGTGTCGTTTTTAAAAGAGGGTAACACAATTTGTATGCAAGTTAAAGATAATGGCGTTGGTTTCCCATTAAATTATAACCAAAAACAATCTTTGGGTGTTACAGTCATCGAATCGCTTTGCGAACAATTAGATGGTACTTTTAGTTTTAGTAATAACAATGGTGCTTGTTTTGAAATGAAGTTTAATTATAATTAAAAACTGATTTTTTAACAGTATTTTGATATAAACTGACACAATACATCTCTCATTTACCACTTTCTTATTATCTTCGTCAATATTAATATCATACTAAATTATGAATACAGAAAAATCGCTAAAACCTAAAAAAAGTTTATTTAAAAGAATTTTAAAGTGGAGTGGAATTACATTTTTACTTCTATTGCTTCTAATTATCATTGCCCCTTTTATCTTTAAAGATAAAATTGTACAAATTGTAAAAGAAGAGGCTAATAAAAACTTAAACGCTAAGGTTGATTTTGGTGATTTTGATTTAACCTTATTCAGTTCGTTTCCTGATTTTAGATTCAAAATCAAAAATGTAAGCGTTGCCAATATAGAGCCGTTTAAAGGAGACACATTAGCATTTATCAAAGAATTATCTTTTGATTTAAATATTAAAAGTGTGATAAGTGGAGATCAATATCAGGTAAACTCATTAGTGATTGATGAACCAAAAATTAATGGTATTGTAATGCATGATGGAAAAGCAAACTGGGATATTGCAAAAGCTAGCACAGATACTGTTGTCGCTACACCCGCTGATACCAGCGCGACTAAATTTGCATTAAAATTAAAATCATTAGAAATTAAGCATGCTAATATTACGTATAATGATATGCAAGGTAATATGACGGCCGCATTAAAAGATTTAAATTATACACTGAGTGGCGATTTTACGCAAGATAATTTCTTGTTAAGTAATTTATTAGAAATAGCAGAAACATCTTACGAGATGGGAGGAGTAGGTTATTTAACTAAAGTAAAAACTCGTTTCAAGGCTGATATTGATATGGATATGCCTAATATGAAATTTACATTTAAGGAAAACGAATTAAATTTAAATGACTTAGGATTATCTTTTGATGGGTTTGTTTCTATGCCTAAAGAGGATATTAGCATGGATTTAAAATTTGCAGCTAAGCAAACAGAATTTAAATCTATTTTATCTTTAATTCCTAGTGTTTACAGTAAAGATTTTGCTACTGTGAAAACGGAAGGAAGTTTAAAATTAAATGGTAAAGCAGCTGGAACCATGCATACAAGTGCAGATGGAAAAAGCGATACTTACCCATCGTTTGAAGTTAATTTAGCGATTTTAAATGCGATGTTTAAATATCCATCTTTACCAAAATCAGTAAACAATATTAATGTAGATGTGCATGTAGAGAATAAAAAAGATTATTTAGATGCAACAGTAGTTGATGTGAATAAATTCCATTTAGAGATGGCGGGTAACCCAATTGATATGTGGGCACACGTAAAAACACCTATTTCTGACCCTGATTTAGCAGCCGAAGTAAAAGGGATTATCAATTTAGCTTCTGTAAAAGAATTTATTCCTCTTGAAAAAGGAGATGAAATGAGTGGTATTGTGAAAGCAGATGTAAAAGCAGCTGGTCGTATGAGTAGTATTGATAAAAAAGAATACGATAAGTTTAATATGGCGGGTAGTTTAGAAATTGATAAAATGAATTATAAAACAACCACATTACCTTATGCTGTGATGTTGAACATGATGAAATTAAACTTCACTAATCAGTTTGTTGAATTAGCAGGATTTGATGCCTTAATGGGTAAATCGGATGTGAAAGCAAATGGTAAGATTGATAATTTCTTACAATACATTTTTAAAGATTCTTTAATTAAAGGAAACTTTAATGTGCAATCTAATTTTATGGACTTAAATGAATTGATGAGTTCATCAACTACCGAAACAACCGCCGCTCAACCCGCAGCTGCAGATACAGCAGCAATGACTGTTGCTGAAGTGCCAGGTAATATTGATTTTAATTTAAATGCCAATTTTGTAAAAGTGTTATACGATAATTTAACCATCGACAATATGGTTGGAAATATTGTAGTGAGACAAAAGAAAGTGGATATGACTAATTTAAATTTAGGTTTATTAGGCGGTAAAGTATTAATGAATGGTTATTACGAAACAACTAATCCTAAAAAACCATCTGTAGATTTAACGTTTAAGGTTGATAATTTTGATATTCAAAAAACATACAATGCTTTTAATACGGTACAAAAATTAGCACCAATTGGTAAATATGCTAAAGGCATGTTTACAGCAACATTAGAAGGATTTAAAGCGGATTTAGATCAAACCATGTCGCCAATATTAACTACAATTCAAGGGCATGGTGTTTTAAAAACAAGCAGCGTTTCTATTGGTGGTTTCCCTGCTTTTGTGAAATTAGGAGAGGCTTTAAAAATTGAACAATTAAAAAACTTAACCATTCAAAATGTGGTTGCTGATTACGAGTTTAAAGATGGAAGAGTAAACTTACGTAACCCTGTGAAAGTGAAGATTGATAAAATAGATGCAGAGATTACTGGTTCTACTGGCTTTGACCAAACTATTGATTACAACTGGAAAATGAATGTGCCAACAGAAATGTTTGGAGCACAAGCAAACTCAATGGTTGGAAGTTTATTAGGACAAGCTAATGCAGCTGCTGGAACTAATGTGAGTATGCCAAAAACAGTGAAAGTAAATGTTGGATTTGGAGGAACTGTTACGAACCCAACTGTTAAAACAGGCACGAAATCTGGTGATGCTGGCGCAACAGTGAAAGATCAGTTAGTAGGTACAGTAAAAGATAAAGCTAATGAAGAGGCACAAAAAATATTAGCAGATGCACAAGCGCAAGTAGATAAGTTAAAAGCAGATGCACAAGCTGCTTCAGATAAATTAAAGGCAGAAGCCTACGCAGCAGCCGACAAGCAAGTAGAGGATGTGAAAAACCCGATTGCTAAAATAGCTGCTAAAAAAGCCGCAGAGTTAGCTAAGAAAGAAGCCGATAAGCAAGCGCAAAAAATATTAGATGAGGCGGAAGTTAAGAGCCAAAAAATATTAGAAGACGCTAAAGCTAAAAGTGCCGCAGCAGCCGCTAAATAAAAATATGCGCCATATTATGGCGATTATAAAACAATATAATGTAATTACCCGCCATATTATGGCGGGTATATGCTAGTTAGTGGTAATAAGCGCAGACGTAGGTAGACAAAAAAATGCATTCAGACATGCTTGAGACATTAAAAATAAAATTATTTGGACATCAACCTGTTGCAAAAGTAACTGACCAAATGCTCGACAACATTATTAAACGAGAATTTGGCAGTATGGCCGACGAGGTTCGACAAAAATTAAATGCAGTTGTTAGTAGCTCAAATAATGGAAAAAATAGAATTTCAGCTGCAATCATAAAGCTTTCAAACAAAGACTTAAACGCAGTTGATCATTACATTTCTGTTGCTCACAACGACCCAAGAGATGTTCTTTCGTCAGCAGAATATCCAAGATGCTCTAAACTTGGTTTTGCAGAAATGGAAAAACAAGACATGAAACCAATCTATCTCGACGACTGGAACGAATATTCTAACTGGCTTAAT
>JBBIUW010000018.1:0-14632 GCA_037440045.1 Sphingobacteriaceae bacterium | reverse complement strand
ATTAGAGCCTTTTTTAAAGCAAGATAAAACCGTATATTCGCAATCCTAATCCAAATTAACTGGCCTCGTAGTTCAATGGATAGAATAAGGCACTCCTAACGCTTTGATAGCAGTTCGATTCTGCTCGAGGCTACGCCAGTCAAAGACTCCCAATTAATGGGAGTTTTTTGTTTTATAACCTAATTTCAAATATATTTGCTCCATAATCTCACAAATATCTCACAAATGATTTTTGGAATAAAAAATAATATACTGATTACCAGTATATTAAACCGTTTAAATAAAGAAAAATTTGGAGTTTCCTAAACGTTTGATGTAGGTTCGATTCCTACCGGAGCCACAAAATACTAATTAGGCTTAATAAATTGCAATCGATACTGATTAGGAGTGATTCCCTCCATTTTTTTAAATAAGCGGATAAAATAATTTACATCCTGAAAACCAGTTTCTAAACAAATAGAAGCAATTTTATTTTTAGGATTTTCTAGTAACTTTTTAGCGCGTTTTATTTTTTCATTTAAAATATATTCTTGTGGGCTAAGACCTAACTCTCTTTTAAAAGCTCTATAAAATGTTGATTTACTCATGTAAGCCTTATTGCTTAAAAAATCAACACTTATTGATGAAGAAATATTTTCTTTAATGTAACCCACAATAAACGCTAATGAATTAGTATTACTCGCACTGATGTAATAATCATTTGTATGATTTAGATTTTGTACTTGCATGATACGAAATAGCAATTCTTTAACAGCTAAATCAGCAAATACATCCTTTCCAGTATTAGTGCTTGTGCATATGGATACCAGTTTATTGATTAATAGCGCAATATCTTCATTATTATAAAAGTGATATTGATTATAATCTAACTTCCAACCCTCTTTATCACTCTCCTTAGGGAAATTTTCATTTAAATACTGTATCGTTCTTCTGATATGATCTCCCTCAATTGCCAAGGCCGTACATTGAGTAGGATTATGGTCATGTGCTTCAGGAAAATCAATTTTCATCGTTGTATTTGCAGGAACAATCACTGTTTCACCAGGTAAATAATCAAAACCATTTTTATCAAACAAATGCATCACTTTTTTGCCACGTAACATACTTGTTACTACAAAATCATTAAATGTTAAGGGAACTAAAAAAGAAGCAGCATGTGTTTCAAATACGTTTAACTCACACTTTTCGAGAGTATAAGCAGTTCTATTTTCAACTAGCGTTTTTAGGTTTCGCTTATCAGAAAGTGCAACTGTATTTAAACGATGAATATTTGACATAACAATAATATTAGTCTCTATATCAAATTTATAAAACGTAAGCATCAAAAGCAATAAGACAATAAGGAATATTAGACTTAAACGTTATTTTGAACGATTTGTGCTATTTTTTTGAATTACCAATGCTAAAAATAATTGTTTGGATTTTTTGTGCTATGCTTTGATTCTTTTGTGCTAACCACTACGCCTTTATATTGTCGAACTTGGTGTAACTAACTAATTAAATATAAATAGACATGGAAAATTTAGCAACAAAACCAACATTCAAAAACAAATACGACAATTATATTGGCGGAAAATTTGTAGCACCAGTTAAAGGTGAATACTTTGATAATATTTCTCCTATCGATGGAAAAGTATTTACAAAGGCAGCTCGCTCAACAAAAGAAGATATTGAATTAGCATTAGATGCTGCACATGCCGCATTCCCATCGTGGAGCAAACTATCTGTTACTAATAGAAGTAATATTTTATTAAAAATAGCACAGGTTATTGAAGACAATTTAGAATACTTAGCTACTGTAGAAACTATTGATAATGGAAAAGCTATTCGTGAAACACGTGCAGCAGATTTACCTTTAGTAGTAGATCACTTTCGTTATTTTGCAGGAGTGATTCGTGCAGAAGAAGGAACAATTGCCGAACATGATGAAACAACTGTAAGTATTGTATTGCATGAACCTTTAGGAGTTGTAGGACAAATCATTCCTTGGAACTTTCCTTTATTAATGGCAACTTGGAAAATTGCACCAGCATTAGCTGCAGGTTGTTGTACCGTTGTTAAACCAGCCGAACAAACACCTACATCCATCATGGTATTAATGGAATTAATTGGAGACTTATTACCTCCTGGTGTTTTAAATGTGGTTACTGGTTTTGGTTTAGAAGCAGGGAAACCATTAGCAACATCATCTCGTATTTCAAAAATATCTTTTACTGGCGAAACAACAACTGGCCGTTTAATTTTACAATATGCTTCAGAAAACATTATTCCTGCAACCATGGAATTAGGTGGCAAATCTCCAAATATTTTCTTGGAATCAGTAGGAGATGCAGATGATGAGTATTTTGACAAAGCCATAGAAGGAGCAGTAATGTTTGCTTTAAACCAAGGTGAAATTTGTACTTGCCCATCACGTATACTAGTTCACGAAAAGATATATAACAAATTCATAAAACGTGTAATTGATAGAGTAAAAGCAATTAAAATTGGACACCCGTTAGATGGAAGCGTGATGATGGGCGCTCAGGCATCAAACGATCAGTTTGAAAAAATAAAATCTTACTTAGCAATTGGTAAAGAAGAAGGTGCTGAAGTATTATGTGGTGGAGAAGCTAATCAACTAGCTGGTGAATTAGGAGGTGGATATTACATTCAACCAACCATTTTTAAGGGAACAAACAAAATGCGCATTTTCCAAGAAGAAATTTTTGGTCCAGTTGTATGTGTAACAACATTTAAAACAACTGAAGAAGCAATTGAAATTGCTAACGACACATTATATGGTTTAGGTGCTGGCGTTTGGACAAGAGATGCACACGAAATGTACCAAGTTCCTCGCGCTATTCAAGCAGGTAGAGTTTGGGTAAACAGTTATCATAATTACCCAGCTCATGCGCCATTTGGTGGTTATAAAAAATCTGGTTTCGGACGAGAAACACATAAAATGATGTTAGAACACTATCGTCAAACCAAAAACATGTTGATTTCTTATAGCAAACAAAAATTAGGTTTCTTCTAATATATAGATTAAAGAGGTTGTCTTAAACAGAACATGATATAAGTGTTTTAGTTTAGTTATGGCATTATAGGGTTTAAGCAACCTCTTTTTAAAAAACTCATTTCATGGAAACAGTAAAGCGTATATTAGTTTCACCTGCAGCTATCGAATTAATAAATATATTAAAAGTTGCCTATGGCGATTTAGTATTTCATCAAAGCGGAGGATGCTGTGATGGCTCTGCTCCAATGTGTTTTATGAAAGATGATTTTAAAATTGGCAGTACTGATGTTGGCTTGGGTTACATTGATGGCTTTGGATTTTGGATGAGTAAAGACCAATTTGAATACTGGCAACATACTCAATTAACTTTGGATGTAGTTAATGGACGAGGTGCAAGTTTTTCGTTGGAAATACCAACTGGTAAACGTTTTTTAATTCGCTCTAGACTATTTACTGAAAACGAAATGCAACATTTAGAACCTTTGTTTTATAAGGAAGATTAAAATCATCATCTACCTCTAAAAAGGCGATTCAAATATTTTTGAAATACGTCTACAACATTTTTTACCAAATCATGCTAAATATTTAAGAAAAAATATTTACAAAAAGAGTGACATAAATAATTATAAACATTCATCCAATAGATTGTCATAAATATTAAAAGCACAATTCAACTATCAAAATCTACAACTCATAGTTTTTGCCTTTACAAATAGCAATACTCAGGATAATTTTGAATCATAAAATTAAATATGATGAAAAAATATTATCTTATCCTAATTGCAATGCTTAGTATTGTTAATCTAAACAAAGTATTTGCTCAAAGTCCAACTCAAACTATCAAAGGAACAGTAATTGATAAACAAGCGCAATTTCCTTTACCGGGAGTTAGTATTATAATTATAGGTTCAAACCCTCTAAAAGGGACTACAACTGATGGAGATGGAAAATTTAAATTAAACGAAATAACTCCTGGAAGATATGATTTAAAAATATCATACATGGGCTACAAAGAAATTGTATTACCCAATGTACTTGTAACATCTGGAAAAGAAGTATCAATAGATGTGGGGTTAGAGGAAAATATTAACTCATTAAATGAGGTAGTAGTTGCAGGGACAAAGAAAAATGAAACAAATAATGAACTAACCTCAGTAAGTGGGCGTTCGTTTTCGATGGAAGAAGTAAACCGATATGCGGGTGGTCGATCTGACCCATCAAGATTAGCGGCAAATTTTGCTGGTGTTAGTTCTCCTGACGATTCAAGGAATGATATTGTTATAAGAGGAAATTCACCAACAGGAGTATTATGGAGAATAGAAGGATTGAATGTTCCTAATCCGAATCATTTCTCAACAATTGGAACAACAAAATGTCGAATTGGCTTCTCAAAAGCATGAGATTGAAGAACAATCCGGAGTTCTTGCCCATCAAAACAGGAGGTCCAGTAAGTGGGATTAATACTAACTTATTAAAAAACTCCGACTTTTTTACTTCTGCATTTCCAGCAGAATATGGAAATGCAAATGCAGGCGTTTTTGATTTAGGTTTAAGAAACGGTAACTCAGATAAAAGAGAGCATATGATTCAGTTTGGAGCATTAACAGGGTTGGAAGCAATGACAGAGGGTCCCATTAATAAAGCTAAAGGTTCATCTTATGTAATAGCCTATCGCTATTCATTCACTGGTTTAGCACAAGCAATGGGTTTATCTGTAGGAACAACAGCTACACCTTTTTATCAGGATTTATCATTCAAAATCAATGGAGGGTATACAAAAATTGGTCGCTTTACATTGTTTGGTTTAGGAGGAAAAAGTAAAATCGATTTTAATCATGCAAAAATTGATAGTACAGATTTATTTGCCGATCCAACTAGAGACAGCTATTTTACAAGTGATATAGGATTAGTGGGTTTAAAACATTTTATCAGAGTTGGTGAAAAGTCTTATTTCAACACAATCATCGGAGGAACATACGCTGCATCAAATTATAACCAAGATACCGTTTCTAAATTCTCAGAAACAGCTACGCGGATTATAGAAAATAAGGTATCACAAATACATTACTCAATTAACACATCTTTTAACTCTAAAATAAATTCTAGATTATTTATAAAAGTTGGAGCAATTGAAGAAGTCATCAATTTAAACTTATATTATAGAAATCGACAATATACACCTACATGGAAACAGATATGGGACTATAACGATTACACATCTTTAATTCAAGGATATGCTCATGCAAAATACAACTTTACTGATAAACTAACATTAAATCTAGGATTACACTCACAATACTTAACACTTAATGAATCGTATTCTATTGAACCAAGAGTTGGATTAAAATTCCAAGCAAACCAAAAAAACAGCTTTAGTATAGGATATGGTATGCATAGTCAAATGCAACCAACAGATGTATATTTCTATCGCACTCAAAATATGGACGGCACTTATGACCAATCTAATAAAAATCTTGACTTTACCCGTAGCCAACATTTTGTAATTGGATATGATGTATTACCATTTAAAGATTGGAGAATAAAAACAGAAGTATATTATCAGTTTCTATCAAATATACCTGTAACTCAAACTTCTAGTAGTTTTTCGATGTTAAACTCAGGTGCGAGTTTTAATCCAAACGAACAGGGATACTTAAAAAATGCAGGCACTGGTGAAAATTATGGAGCAGAGTTAACAATAGAAAAGTTTTTCAGTAAAGGATATTATGGCTTAATTACTGGAACAATATACAACTCTACCTATAAAGGAAGTGATAATGTAGTTCATAACACAGCGTTTAATGGCAAATATGTGTACAATGTTTTAATAGGAAAAGAATTTAAAATAGGAAAAGAAAAACGCAATACAATTACTCTTGACATTAAAATGACTCAAGCTGGTGGAAGATATTATACACCTGTAGATTTAAAAGCATCGCAAGCGGCAAAACAAGAAGTATTGAAAGGAGACGAATATGCATTTACCCAACGTAATCCAGACTTTTTTAGATTAGATGTAAAAACAGGATTTACAATTAATAGTAAGAAAAGAAAAATGTCGCAGTCATTATTCTTTGATGTTCAAAACGTAACCAATAATAAAAATGTATTTGCTCAACGCTACAATCCTTTAACAAATAACATTAATACAGCATACCAAATTGGATTCTTCCCAAATTTCGTTTATCGTGTACAATTTTAATGTATAGTACCAATCTATAGTATATTTCTTAAATTTATATATGCGTAAAAATAACAGTCGGTTTATATATATGATCATTGTGGGGATAGCTATATCCTTACTTTTAGATTTTATTGTGGGATCAAAACCACAAAATCATAATCGATTTTTTGATTTTTTTACATCAGTTTTAATCACCTTTGCTGTATGGGAAGGAAATTTGAGAATAGATCATTTTATGAATCTTAAATTTCCTTGGGTAAGTACTCCCGGCAAACGTATATTAGTGCATTTACCAGTAATTATTATTTATAGTGCTGTTGTTATATATATAGCCATGCTAGGTTTTAATAGATATGTTTGTAATTTTCCTGAAGCTACAAAAAATAGTTTTATGATTGTGGCGGTAATTATTGGAGTGATGGTATCCTTAATTATTTTGCCAATAGAAATTGGCAGACAATTTTTCGGGCATTGGAAAGCATCACTCGTTGAAATAGAAAAATATAAAACTGAAAGTTTACAAGCTCAATTACAAAATTTAAAAAATCAAATCAATCCACACTTTTTATTTAATAATATGAGTGTTCTTTCATCCTTAGTGTATAAAGACCAAGACAAAGCTGTGGATTTTATTAATCAATTATCAAAAGTATATCGCTATTTATTGGATAATAAGGATAGTGAATTGGTAACACTTCAAGAGGAGTTAACCTTTATTGAATCATATACCTATTTAATTCAAATTCGATTCGATACGAATATTAAGTTTGAAACTAATATTGAAAAAAGTAAATTACAACTACTATTACCCCCTATGGCATTACAAATACTTGTAGAAAATGCTATCAAGCATAATGAAATATCACAGGCCATGCCATTAACCGTTCATATCAAAACCACTGAGGATACTTTAGAAATAAGTAATAATCTTCAATTAAGATCCCAAAGTGAACCAAGCTCTAAAACAGGACTAAAAAACATCAACGAACGTTATAAATACTTCACAAATAAACCATTAGAAATAATTGAAACCCAAAACTTATTTGTAGTAAGAATTCCATTACTTCACATAAAATGAAAGCAATAATAATTGAAGACGAAAAACTCTCTGCTGAACATTTAGGTAATTTACTTAAACGAATTAATGCTTCTATTGAAATCATAGCACAATACGACTCTGTTAAAAAAAGTGTAAGTGAGTTTCAAAAGGGAATTAAAGCAGATGTTCTATTTGTAGATATTCATTTAGCTGATGGATTGAGCTTTGAAATATTTTCAAAAACAATAATTGATATTCCTATTATTTTCACAACAGCATACGACGAATATGCCATCAGGGCTTTTAAATTAAACAGTATTGATTACTTATTAAAACCAATTGGCATTAATGATTTACGAGCTGCTATCGAAAAACTAAATAAATTAAGTAACAAACAACAAAGCACCATTATCGAAAATATTGCTAACGCTTACCTTAATTTAAATAAGCAATACAAAAATCGCTTTATGGTAAAAATGGGTGATAGCATCATATCCATTAAAACCGAGGATGTTTTTCATTTTATTGCAGAAGATGGCATCACGATAATGGTAACATCAAATGGAAAAAGGTATCCAGTTGATTTTACTCTAGATCAGCTAGAAGAAGTTGTATCTCCTGATATCTTTTTTAGAATAAATAGAAAAGTTCTAATCAATATAAATGCTATTCAGAAAGTAAGTTCCTATTTTAATAGTCGACTAAAAATAACTACAGATAATCTTGATGAAGAAGCTGCTATAGTGAGTAGAGAACGAGTAAATGATTTTAAAACCTGGTTAGATAAATAATATTAATCAAAGTTCCACCACAATCTTGTTTCTGAATACTTACTGATTGTCAAAGGTTCACCAATCATTGGCGTGGCAACATTCACTTTTAGTTCATCAGCCTTTTTTAAAACACGTTTAATGGGTTCATCCCAATCATGCATGGCTAGTGCAAATTTAGCCCAATGTATGGGAAACAAAATATTTGCATTTAAATCAATACTAGCCTGTACTGTTTCTTCAGGCATCATATGGATATTTGGCCATGAGGTATTGTACTGTCCTGATTCTAATAATGCTATATCAAAAGGTCCAAACTGCTCTCCAATCTTTTTAAAGTGAGTATCGTAACCAGAATCTCCACCCAAATAAATAGAATGTGTCGGCGTTTTTAAAATATAAGATGCCCATAACATTTTTGAACGAACCATCGTACGTCCTGTATAATGCCTTGCTGGTGCAGCTGTTATTTCAATATCATTATCGAATAAACAAGTTTCCCACCAATCTAATTCTGTTATTCGTGATACTTCAAAACCCCAGTGTTCTAAATGCGAACCAACACCTAATGGACAGTATACTTTTTTGATTTTAGAACGCAATAATTTTAATGTTTTATAATCTAAATGATCGTAATGATCATGTGTTAATAACAACAAGTCAATTTCTGGCATATGTTCAGCCTTATATTCATCTGCACCTTTGAAGGCTTTTATCATAAATGAAAACGGAGAGGCGTTTCCACTAAATACAGGGTCAACTAATATCGTTTTTCCTTTAATTGTTAATAGGTATGATGAATGTCCAAACCATACAATAACTGGTTCTTCAGCATGAAGTGTACTTAAATCAGTTTTTACAAATGGTAAAACTTTGTTTGGTTCAACGCGTTTTGACTTACGAAGATTATCCTTCATGATTTTCACATACGAACTATCTTTTGAGAGTTGTTCAGTATGAGATAAATTCTGAAACTCGTTATTTTTATAGTTTGGAGATTGTTTAATTCTCTCTAACCTTTTCCCAGAAGGATTTTTACCTAATGATTTAAGAAGTGACATGATTTCGTTTTAACCACTTTTGTTAGTTTGTGGCTGGATTTATAATATTATTTTTTAAACCACATAGGCACATAGTTGAATATTGTTTATGAGTAAATATAGTTGAAGCTTCGCTTCTCGCGCATAGTCCTATGTGCAAAACTATAAGTTTCTATATTTACTTTAATACAACAACAATTCTATGTTTCTATGTGGTTTGATTTTTTTATTAAACTCCGAGAGTTTCTTTTAATTTAGAATAACCTGTGCGACTTAGAGGAATTTTCTTTCCATTTTTAAGTAACACCACATACGTATTTTTCTCTAAGGGCTCTATTTTAGTAAGCTCTTGTAGATTGATGATAAAAGAGCGATGAGTTCTAAAAAACTGCGAACTATCTAATACTTGCTCATAATAATTCATCGTTTTCTTTTTTAAGTAATAGGTGTCTTTAGTGAAAATTTTCACGTAATCGTCATATGCCTCAATATACATGACATCAGCCATTGGAACAATTCTGATATCGCTTCCATTCTTTACAACAATTCTATTTCTTTCGTCAGGTTGCTTAGTAGTATTTTCTAAAAGCGATTGAATGCTTTTTTTTGACGACGTGTTTTTTTTCTCATTCCATTTTTGAATCGCTAAATCAAAACGCTCTTTACTAAACGGCTTCAACAAATAATCAATTGCATTAGCTTCAAATGCTTTAATAGCAAATTCATCAAAAGCAGTGGTAAAAATAACAGATGGTGTTGAATCTAATAATTCTAACATTTCAAAACCATTAATTTTTGGCATTTGAATATCTAAAAAAATCAAATCTGGTTTATGCTGCATAATAGCTTTCACCCCTTGAAAACCATCATTACATTCTGCTGCTATTTCAATAGATGGATGTTGCTGTAAATATTCAACAACTATACTGCGAGCTAGTGGCTCATCATCTATTATGACTACTTTATTCATTTTTTAATTTGTGGTATTTTTAAAGACGTAATAAATTGTCCATTCTTCTTTTCTGTTGTCATTAAATCATTTCGAGCATACAGTAAAAACAAACGACGCTGAACCGAACTTAAACCAAACCCAGTTCCTTCATTAGCTTGCTGCGTGTCAGAATCGAAAGGATTTTTAATTTGTACTTGTAAATAATTATTTTCAAAATGACATGATATACTAATCGTAATGTCATCTATTGTATCATACAAACCAAATTTTATAGCGTTTTCAACAATTGGCTGTAATAATAAAGGAGGAAGAGATACATCTTTATTATCACAATCCACATTAATATCTACTTGCAAACGATGGCCAAAACGTACTTTCTCAATCTCTAAATACAATTTTAAATGTTCTATTTCTTCATGCAAGGAAACCGTTTGTTGATCATCTTTTTTCAACGTACCTCTTAAAAAATCAGATAATTGTTGAATCATTTTCCTGGCTTCGTTTGGTTTGGTACCAGCTAATGCGCTAATTGAATTTAAACTATTAAATAGAAAATGTGGTTGCAATTGTTGACGTAATCTTGCTAACTCAGCTTCTTTTACTAATTGCTCTGCATCATTACGACGCTGTTCTTTTTCTTTTTGTTCTTGAATATTATATAACAACCAATTTGTAATTGTTAGAAATGTCAGCATAAGTAAAGATATAATAGAACGCACTGGCATTGATTTTTCTAAAAAATCTATATAGTATTCGTCTGCTCCTAATAAATAAGTAATAATCCATTTAAAAGTAATGCTATACAAAATGGTAATACTTAAAGCAAATACCAATCTGTAAATTCTATTACTCTTACCTGGCTGATAATAGCGATACAGAATAATAGCAGCAAGACATGCTAAGGATAATAATCCATTAGAAAGTAAAGAGTCAATAATTGCTTCATGCCAATTTAATTCTAAATGACGCAGAACCCAAGTTTGAATACATCCCCACACTATCCACCATGTTACGTACATGGCAATCATTTTTTTTAATGGATATGTGGTATATGTTTTCAACGTAATTTAACTATGCAAAAGTTAAGCTTTTTGCTTGAATTAACATTGCTTTTTGTCGTACATAATTAATAAATGAATGACGCTCAGTATTTTCATGTGTAGTTGAGTATACTTGTTCTCCATCTTTAATAGATTCTAATTCATATACATCAGACACATCGATAAATTGCCAATGCACAATTTTATTCTCACTATTAATGAATGTTTCTTCTTCTTTTTTACCAATATTTCTAGCTTTTTGAAAGGCAGCTTCTAATGTGAGCGCTTCAACTATTCTTATTTGTTCATCGAATTGATGAGCATGACTCCCATTATCAATATTAATATTAAACATCAATTTCACTAAATAACGTTTCATGATTTTCTAATTATTAGATTAGTAACTTTTTATATCTATACCTCCCATGAAGGTAGTACCCCTTAAAATTAATACTTTGGTATCACCGCCAGTAGTTGGCTGCATTGGTCTTTTATCTTCAATGCTCCCAAATACAGATACTAATTCAGAGTTTATTTCCCAGTGAGGAGGTATTATTAATTTTGTTCCTCCAAATACATTGGTTAATTCCATAGTGGCTGTGCTTTCCATATCTGCCTGCGACAGATTGATTTCGGCGCCGCCAAACACATTTGTAATGTCGGCACCTTTAAACTTTTTTGAAAGCACATTCTTTTTCACACCTCCCATAAACGAAGTAGATTCAACATAATCATCATTCACAGAATCTTCTCGTGTATAACAATTTCCTTGTTGTGCGTATCTACTATATTTGTGATGAGCACATTTCCAATGCTTATGATTAAATCTTCTACGTGGTTTAAATATCATCATTAATCCAAATAGGATAATTAATACTGGCCAGATGAAAGGCTTAATATTTAACATTGGATAAAAATCTCCTAATAAAAATACACCACCAATTGCTACTAAGAAAAACCACCAAGCGTTTCTAAAATTATGTTTCACACCTGTGATAATACCTAATGCAATTAAAAATGTTTTCCAGGTAAATAACCAATGTGGAATATCAGCTCCTAATTCTCTTGCTAAAAAAAGAGACCCTGCAGCAACTACTAAAATACCTCCAACTACTTTTCCTCGTCTTTGGCTTTGTTCTGTTTGTTTACACATTTCTTCAAAATCCATGTGTTCTTGTTGATTTGTCATTGTAATATTTATTTATTATTGTTATTTTTCTTTTCTAATTTTTGGCTTTGCGAGTACTACACATTTGCCGTAATGTTTTGTAAAGGTATATGAGTAATAATTGCTGTACAATAGCAATTAGGCAAGATTACACAGGCAGTCGGTGAACGGTACCTTGGTGGCGGTAATAAAGTAACAAAACACCAATTATTCCTTAATTTTTAATTAAAAAGGAAGGTTTTTACAACTTTGTAATACAATATAATTTGTATTTTTGATAATAATCACAAAACTATGTCTGACACTAATAAAGACCAGCAAATAGAAAGCCTAGAGGAGAAAGTAACTCACCTAAGCCGAATGCTTGTAAAATCATTTGGTTATGCCGACCAAGATCCTGATACCTTTTTACAAAATGCGCGCAGAACAACAGAAGCTATTTGCCGCTTTATGTATACCAAGGAATTGGGTGAACCAAAAAGCAAAATGATGTTGAATGATTACGGACGTGAATTATTACAAAAGAAAATTATTCCGGATAAAATAGGAATATTAATAGGCACCATTCAAACGTATGGTAACTACGCCGCTCATGCGCAGGATGATTTATCGGAAGCAACACGTGAATGGATTGCACCTTGCCAAACAGCATTAGCAAGTTTAACAAATTGGTTTTTCTTAGAATATTTAAAAGGCAATGTTCCAAATGAATTAATAACACCTGTACAAAGCTATGCTGAATCTAGTGGTGGAAGAAACACTAACATTCCTGCATCAACTACTATTACTCAAAAAAAATCACCATTAATTCCTATTTTATTAGTTTCGTTAATTGTATTAATTGGAGGCTTTGCAGCATTTTATTTTTTAAATAATAAACCTAAGGAAGGTGCAACAGATTCACAACAAGCAACTAATGCCACTGAAAATTCTGTTAATCAACAGGAAGCTATGGTTGACAATTTAAATAGTGCCACACCAAATGCAGATGCTAAACGTATTGCCATTTTATATTTCGACAATGGCTCTGATAATGCTGAATTATCTCGTTTAAGAAAAGGTTTAGCAGATATGTTAATTTCTGATTTATCAAAAATCAAGATGCTTAACGTGATTGAACGCGCTCGTTTAGAAGAAATTTTAAAAGAACAAAAATTAAATAACTCTAAAGAGTTTGATGCTTCTACTGCTACTAAAGTAGGAAAGCTATTAGGCGTACAATATATATTAACTGGAGCATTTTTTGATTTAATGGGCAGCACGCGTATGGATGCTCGCATTATTGATGTAGAGACAGGCAAGATTATTAAAAGTGAAGGCATTGATGGACAAACCAATACTTTTTTTGACTTAGAAAAAAAATTAGTAGTAAAAATTGCGAGTGGATTAAATGTAGAATTAAACGCTGACAACAAAGAAACTCTAGAAGCAAAAACATCTTCATTAAGCTACGAAACATCCTTATTATATTCAGACGCTTTAGATAAAATGGATAAAGGAGAAAATGGAAAAGCAATTGAATTATTGAAAAAAGTACTTCAAAAAAACCCTGATTTCACACCTGCAAAAAAAGCATTAGATAAATTAAACACTAACGTGTAATGAAAAAAAGATTATTGTTTTTCATAGCTATCTTATTTGCATTACACATCCATGCAAAAACCATTGCTATTTCCTATTTTGATAATTCGAGTGGAGATGCCAAATACAATGCTTTATCCAAAGGTATTGCCGATATGTTGATTACAGATTTATCAAAGGTAAAAGGTGTTACCATTGTTGAGCGAGAAAAATTAGAAAAATTAATTCAAGAAATAAAATTAGGGCAATCAAAATATTTCGACCAATCAACAGCACAAAAATTAGGTAAAGGCTTAGGGGCACAAAATATTTTAACAGGTTCCTTTTATGTTTTAGATAATGTGATTCGTTTA
The DNA here is from genome assembly GCA_037440045.1 of Sphingobacteriaceae bacterium. Classification (GTDB taxonomy): domain Bacteria; phylum Bacteroidota; class Bacteroidia; order B-17B0; family Aurantibacillaceae; genus UBA4416. The sequence continues at coordinate 504 of JBBIUW010000018.1, read as the reverse complement.
GATGCCCGTTTAATTGATGTGCAAACAGGAGGCGTTATTTTTGCGGAACAAGTAAGTGGAAACAAAAACAACTTTTTTGCTCTACATCAACAACTAGCTAATTTATTAGCAAAAAACATTAATGTACCTTATAGTCCCGATTTAAGTGGGTTATACAAAGCTGGCGAAGAAGTAACTTTAAAAGAAGTAGTCAACTATTCAAACGCTTTGGAGTTACAAGATGTGGGCATGAGTGGCGACGCAAAACAACTATTAGAAAAAACCATTAAAGAAAATCCAAAATTTCATTTCGCGAAAAACAAATTGGAAGACATTAAAGAATGGCTGAAAAAAGTTGAATTGCAACGTGAGCAATTAATTCAGGAAGAACTTAAAAACACCATCAATAGCCTAGATGCCAATAGCGATAAGTTTGGCATGCAAATCAGTAATGTTTGGACAACGCTTTTATCATCCTACAAATACAATCAATTATTATCTTTTAATAATTCGATTCGTAAATGA